>NZ_UWOA01000097.1:0-3441 GCF_900604305.1 Mycobacterium sp. P7213 | reverse complement strand
AGGGCGGTGGCGTCGGTGGCCCAGAGCCGGCCCCATAGGGCGGTGGTGCCGTTTTCGCTGTTGCGGGTGTCGACGGTGACGTCGCGGCTGCGGGCGTCGCGGTCTTGGCGGCGGAGGGCGTCGGGGTCGTATCGGTCGATCAGGGCGTCGATGGCGGCCGCGGTTTTGGTCGCCGAGAGCGGCCCTAGTGCGGTGGCGATCTCGGCGAGTTCGGTGTCGATGGCGTGCAGGAGGTAGGGGTTGGTGATCAGCGTGGTGCGCCAGACGATGGTGGCGACCAGTCGGGAGTTGATCGCCCCGGTGAGGAACAGTGCGGCCACCTGGGGCAGCCGGTCTCGCAGTGCCGAGGCCAGATACATCTGTGAGGAGGCCATGCCGTGGCTGATCTGCTCGGCGGCGGCGACCTCGCTGGCCGCGGCGTCCCAGTAGTCGCACGACCAGCGTGACCGGTTGACCGCATCGGTTCCGTGGGTGCGCCGTGCGACCAACTCGCCGATGACGGCCAGCCGGCGTGCCGCGGCGGCGGCCTCCAGTCGGGCCCACCCCGCGATCGCCGCCACCAGGGCTTTGTCGTCGGCATCGGCCAACGACCCCGGCTCAGGCAGATCCGCATCGAACATACGTTCGACTGTACCCGAATCCACTGACTCAAACTTTCTGACAGGGTCGCGTTATCCACAACGCGCACCTGATGAGTGCGAGTCCGACAGGATGCTTTGTCGCTCTAGGCTCGACCGTATGGAGCAGCAGGTGCACTTCGTCACCATCGCGGCCACCGATCTGGACGCGACCAGCAAGTTTTACGGTGCGCTGGGTTGGCAGCCGCTGCTGGAGGTCGAGGGAGAGATCGTCTTCTATCAGGTGGCGCCGGGCCAGGTGCTGGGGTTCTTTGACGCCGAGAAGTTCAACGAAGACCTGGCGCTGCCCGGCGACCATTCCCGGGTCTCCGGGGTCACCATGGCGCACAACGTCGACAGCCCCGACGCCGTGATCGCGCTGGCCGATGCCATGGCCGCCGCCGGTGGCACGATGATCAAGTCGCCGCGAGCCGGCCAGTTCGGTGGCGTGTTCCACGCCCACATCCAAGACCCGAACGGTCTGATCTGGGAGATCGCCCATAACGCCGGCTGGCGGATCGCGCCGGATGGCACGGTAAGTCTCGGTTGAGGTCGTAGGGTGGCCGGGAAGTAAGGCGAAAGGAACGGCACGACGATGCCCTCACTGCTGAGTACGGCGCTGGGCGCGGCACCGATCTTCGGCGGAGCCCTGCTGACGGCGGCGGCCGGGCAGCTCAAAGGCCCCGACGTACGCGCGCTGATCAAACAGGACCTCGACCTGCTCGACCGGCTTCCCGCGGAACAGACCCAGCGGCGCGCGGATTTGCAGCGCACCATCGACGAGCGCATCGACGACTTGGTCGCGGCCTCCGATCGCACCAGGGCGCTGCGGGCGGCGGCGCTGTCCTATCAGGGCAATTGGCGTGACGTGGTCTTCTTCGTCTCCTCGGTGCTGTTCACCTATGTCTGGTGGCACATCAACCATGACCGCGGTAATTGGCTGCCGATGTTCGTGGTGTTGATCCTCGCGTGCATCGTGTCCGCGGTCTACGCGCTGCGGGGGACCTTGCGGGTGGTAACGCACAGCTGGCGGCGTCGGCGATGACAGGCTGACCATGTCGCACGTCGTCGAAATCCCACGGCGCGGCAACCCTTTTCCGGCAACCGGGGTGACCCGCGACCACAACGGTGTCGCGCATTACCAGCAGCTGCCGGCGACGCTGCTCGATGTGTTGGCCGAGCAGGCCGAGCAGCGGCCCGACAGCGAAGCCGTGGTGGAACTTGCGGGCGATCGGCTGACCTACCGGCAGTTGTGGCAGCGGGCCGCGCGCGTATCCGGCGGGCTGCGAGGCGACGGTCTGGCGCGCGGTGATCGGGTCGCGTTGCGTTACCCAGCGGGACTGGACTGGGTGCTGGCGTTCTGGGGCACGCTGATGGCCGGCGGGATACCGGTTGCCGTCAATACCCGGTCGGCCGCACCGGAAGTCGACTTCATACTCACCGATGCCGGCGTTCGGGTGGACCTGGCTCCCGGCGCCGCACTGCCCGATGGCCCACCGTATGTGGTGGACGGGCTCGAAGCGGGCGACACCGCGGCGCTGTTCTACACCTCTGGTACCACCGGCAGCCCCAAAGGAGTGCCCACCACCCACGAGGCGTTTGTGACCAACGCCGAGAACATGATGCGCGCCTTGGGTCGGACCCGGACCTTGGCCGAGGAGTACCGCACGCTGATCTCGGTCCCGCTGTTCCATGTGACCGGCTGCAACTCCCAACTGCTGGTCGCCGCCTACACCGGCGGCACCGCGGTCATCATGCCGTCACTGAGTCTTCCCGAGTTGATCGCAACGCTTCCCGCGCAGCGGATCTCATCGATGGTGACGGTGCCGGCGATCTACGCGCTGCTGCTTCGGCATCCCGACTTCGCCAACGCCGACGTCAGCCGGGTGCGGTGGGTCGGCTACGGCGGGGCGCCGACGGCACCTGCGCTGGTGCGTGCGCTGCGCGAGGCATTCGGCGCGGCAACGGTGTTCAACGGCTACGGCATGACCGAGACCGCCTCGCTCATGACGGTGCTGCCGGACTCCGACGCGGTGGCGCACGCCGATTCGGTCGGCTACGCGGTGCCGTCGGGCGATATCGGCGTCGTGCCACTCGGCGACGATCCGGGCACCGGAGAACTGGTGGTGCGCGGCGCGAATGTGATGCGGGCCTACTGGAACCGGCCCGAGGCGACCGCCGCCACCATCATCGACGGCTGGCTGCACACCGGCGATGTGGTGCGCGTCGACGACGCCGGCCGGGTGCACATCATCGACAGGCTCAAGGACATCATCAACCGCGGCGGTGAGAACGTCTCCAGCGTAGAGGTGGAAGCCGCCCTGCTGTCGGCTCCCGGCGTGGCCGACGCGTGTGTGCTCGCGGTGCCCGACGAGGTGATGGGGGAGAAGGTCGGCGCGGTGCTGCTCGGCGACCAGCTCGAGATCGATGTGGCGGCGGTTCTGGAGTACTGCCGCGGCCAATTGGCGGACTTCAAGGTGCCGCAGTACATCACCGTGGTGAGCGAGGCGCTGCCCCGCGCGGCCAGCGGCAAGCTGCTCAAGGCGCAGTTGCGCGATCAGGTGCGTTGGGGCTCGCCGCTGCGCTGATATGTAGGGATGTTTGTCAAGTCCCAGGGTGAAGCGGCGGCCACGACCGTCGTCATGGCCGCCGCTTCGTGACCAGGTGAATGTGGGTTGTCGAGCGTGTCGTATCGACGCGTATCAAGTCTGATATTCGCGGGTTGGTTACCGCAGGACGGGACTTTCGAGTCGGAGTTGGCCGCTATCTAAGGTCGAGCGTAATGCGTTGCAGGGCAGCGACATCGTTCATAGCGCAGCCGCGG
>NZ_UWOA01000118.1:0-707 GCF_900604305.1 Mycobacterium sp. P7213 | reverse complement strand
GTGGGTGGGCCAGTGATCCGGGGTGCAGTGGTTGGCCGTTGGTGTCGGTGACGGTGAGCTGGTCGGCTGGTCCGGTGATGGTGATGATGCCGCGGTGGTGGAGCCGGTGGTGATAGGGGCATAGCAGGACCAGGTTGTTGAGGTCGGTTTCGCCGCCGTCTTCCCAGTGCTGGATGTGGTGGCCGTGCAGGCCGCGGGTGGCGCTGCAGCCGGGGACGGCGCAGGTGCGGTGGCGGTGCTCGAGGGCGCGCCGGAGCCGGCGGTTGATGGTGCGGGTGGAGCGGCCGCAGCCGATCACGCGGCCTTGGCGTTGGAACCAGACTTCGCAGGTGGCGTCACAGGTCAGGTATTGGCGGTCGGCGTCGCAGAGCAGGGGGCCCAGGTGCAGGGCGCCGATCTGTTGTTCGACATCGAGGTGGACCACCACGGTGGTGCGTTGCCCGTGGGGTCGGCGTTGGGCTTCGGTGTCCCAGCCGGTTTCGATTAGCGACAGGAAGGCGTCGATCTGGGTGGGCATCGGGGGTGAGGTGTCGGCGGTGGTGTGGTGGGTGTCGCGGTCGCGGTTCCATTGGGCGATGAGGGCATCGCGGTGGGACTGCAGGGCGGCCTCGAGCATCGCCGATTCGGGGTGCGGCAAGGTGATGCGCCAGATGTCGAGGTCGGCGTTGGAGGTTTTGGTGATGGCCGGCGCCGGGTCGGGTCGGGGG
>NZ_UWOA01000019.1:0-79738 GCF_900604305.1 Mycobacterium sp. P7213 | reverse complement strand
GGTCGGGGATGTGCTGCGCCCACCACTGGCGGTGGTTCTCATCCGGTTGGCGGTCGGCGGTGGCCTGGCGGTACTGCCGGTAGGTGTAGCCCAACTCCGGCAGCGTCTCCCCCCGGTAGGCCGCGGCCAGATCCGCCATCAGGGTGCGGTAGCTCATGGCGTCGGCGGCCTGCATGTCCAGGTCGACGTGCAAGCGTGCGGTGCCGTCCGGCAGCAACGACACGGTGAGCTCGAAGACCGCATCGTCGAGTTGCTGATGCGATTTCGCCACCCGGGTGGCGTCCAGCCGCTGGGCCACCTGCGTGGCGTCCAGGCCACGCAGGTCCTGCACCGCGACGGGCAGTTCGGCATCGGGCCGGATGTGCTGGGTGCCGTCGGGAGAGAATTGCACCCGCAGCATCGGGTGGCGGGCGGCCAGTGCGGCCGCGGCGGTGGCCAACCGGTCCGGGTCGACAACACGCCCATCGAACTCCACATACAGGTGCCCGGCCACCCCGCCGAGCACGACGTCGTCGTCGCGTCCCACCCACATGGCGTGCTGCATGGGAGCCAGCGGAAAGGGCGCGCAGGCATCGGCTGGGTCGACCGCGGGTGCGGTGTCCGGTGCCGGTACGCCCCGGTCGCCCAACAGCTCCTGCCAGGCGGCGATACGGGGGTCAGCGGCCAGCGCCGCGAAGTCGACGTCGATGCCCTGCTTGCGCCAGCGACCGGCCAGGCTCATCATCCGGATCGAATCCAGACCCTGCCCGACCAAGTCCGCGTCGGGATCGACGTCGTTGGTGTCGGCGCCGAGCAGGTCAGCGACCTGCGCGCGTATCTCGTCCGGCCCCACGGCGTGACCCCACCCTTCGTTAGGCTGCCCTAATTTCTCGAAGCTACTCTATCCAGGTTCGGTCGTCGGCAAGCCAGGGAGTACACATGCACGGGTTCGTACCGTTTCCTGACGAGCGGGCCGCCGCCTATCGTGCGGCCGGCTACTGGAGCGGGCGGCCGCTGGCATCGCTGCTCGACGACGCCGCGGCCCGCTGGCCCGAGCGTCCGGCGGTGAGCGATACAGACGCGACGCTGTCCTATGCGCAGTTGGATGCGGCCGCCGATCGCGCAGCGGCGGGCCTGCACCGGCTGGGTGTCGGTGCCGGTGACCGGGTGTTGCTGCAGTTGCCCAACAGTTGCGCGTTCGCTGTCACGCTGTTCGGGCTGCTGCGGGTGGGTGCCCTCCCGGTGCTGTGCCTGCCCGGGCACCGTGCTGCCGAGATCGGGCATCTGGCTGCGGTCAGCGAAGCCGTCGGGATCGTGATCCCTGATGCCACTGCGGGATTCGACTATCCGGCGATGGCCGCCGAACTGGGGCTGCGGCGGCTCGTCATCGACGAGGCGCCCGAGGACTCCCCCGCGCCGCGAGTCACCCCCGATCCGGCCGCACCGGCACTGCTGCTGGTCTCCGGTGGGACCACCGGTATGCCCAAGCTGATCCCCCGCACCCATGACGACTACGTCTACAACGCCACCGCCAGCGCGCAGCTGTGCGAGCTGACCTGCGACGACGTCTACCTCGCGGCGTTACCGGCCGCCCACAATTTTCCGCTGGCCTGCCCCGGCTTGCTGGGCGCCATGTCGGTGGGCGCAGCCACCGTCTTCGGTGCCGACCCCAGCCCGGAGGCGGCCTTCGCCACCATCGCCCGGCACCGGGTGACGGTCACCGCGCTGGTGCCGGCGTTGGCCACGCTGTGGGCGCAGGCTTGCGACTGGGAGCCGCAGAAGCCGACGACGCTGCGGTTGCTGCAGGTCGGTGGCGCCAAGCTCGCCGCGGGAGACGCCCGCCGGATTCGGGAGGCGTTGACCCCTGGGCTGCAGCAGGTGTTCGGCATGGCCGAGGGGTTGCTCTGCTACACCCGGCCCGGCGATTCGGCGGAGTTGCTCGACACCACCCAGGGCCGGCCGTTGTGCGCCGACGACGAGTTGCGGGTGGTCGACGAGGACGGCGCCGAGACATCCGAGGGTGAGCTAATGGTGCGCGGGCCTTACACGATCAACGGCTACTACAACGCGGCCGAGGCCAATGAGCGGTCCTTCAGCCCGGATGGGTTCTACCGCAGCGGGGACCGGGTCCGCCGCCTGGCAGACGGCTACCTGGAGGTGACCGGGCGGATCAAGGACGTGATCGTGCGCGCCGGCGAGAACATCGCTGCCGACGAACTGGAGGCGCACCTGCTGGTCCATCCGGCGGTTCGATCGGCTGCCGCGGTCGGCCAACCGGATCAATATTTGGGCGAAAAGGTTTGCGCTGCAGTGGTGTTCAACGGAGCACCGTTGACGCTGGCAGAGCTGAACCGCCACCTCGACGAGTGTGGGGTCGCCACCCACGTCCGGATCGATCAGCTGACGGCGCTGCCGGCGCTGCCGTTCACGGCGGTCGGCAAGATCGACAAGAAAGCGCTGGTCCGCCAGCTCGGCTGAACCGAGTTCGCGGACTTAGCCACGCTCGACGACGTTGTCGAACCCCGAGGTGCTCACGTCCGGGTTCCCGGAGCGGTAGGTGACCCGGTTGTTGAGACCGGATGCCGTGATCTTGGGCGTCGATTCGACGGTGATGACGTTGCCGATGCCCGACACCGTCAGCCCGGCGCACTGGCCGGTGAGTTCGACGGTGTTGCTGACCCCGCTCACCGACACGTAGCGGCCGTCGCAGACCAAGGTCTTGTTCTCCCCGGCCCCGGAGATGGTGAGGGTGACGCTGCTGTCCGGCGCCGGCACAGCAGGCGAAGCTGCGACCGGCGGCGCCGGAATGGGCGCTGGTTCGGGCGCTGGAACCTCGACCGGCTCCGTGGACGGTTCCGGCGCGGCACCGCGAGTAGCGGTCGGATGCCCCTGCGTCGTAGTCGTCTGGCCTCCGACGATCAGGAACATGGCCAGGGCCACGCCGATCAGGAGGGCCGCCGCAATCGCGACGACGGCGATCCCCCGGCCTCGCGGCGGTAACGTGCGCCCCTCGGTACCGATCGACGGGGAGGTCAGTTCCACGGGCGCGGCGAAGTCCGACAGCGGGCGTTCCAATTCCCGGATCCGGGCCTCGGGGTCATCGTCGGCGTTCACGCCTTCGATGATCGCACTAAAGTGGCCCGTTGCGTGCTAGCCGGCGTGGATCTGCCATCCGGCGGCATCATTTTGCTGCCGCCAGAACTCGTCGAAACGCCCACCGGCCGCGCGCAATTCGTCGATCGTCCCGTCTTCGATGACGCGGCCGTCGTCGATGAACAGCACTCGGTCGGCCTGGGAGATGCTGGCCAGCCGGTGCGCGACGATCACCCTTGTACGCTGGCGCGGCTCGGAGCTCAGCGCGGCAACGATCGCGGCCTCGTTCTCGGTGTCCAGTGCGCTGGTCGCCTCGTCGACCAGCAGCACCGGTGCGGGTTTGAGCAGCGCCCGGGCGATGCTGACCCGTTGGCGCTCCCCGCCAGACAGTGCCGCGCCGGCTTCACCCACCCGGGTTTCGGCGCCGTCGGGCAGTCGGGCAACCAGCTCGTCGACGCGGGCCAGTGCGGCGGCCCGCTGGAAAGCTTCCTGATCGGCGTCGGGGTCTCCGACCAGGATGTTGTCGCGGATCGTGCCGTCGAGTAGGTACGGATGCTGGAACACCACACTGGTGGCGGCGCGCCGTGACGCGGCGTCCAACTCGGTGGCGTCCACCCCGTCGATCAACACCCGCCCACCGGTGGGCTCATGCAGCCCGGCGATCAGGGACAAGATGGTGCTCTTGCCCGAGCCGGACGGTCCGACGATGGCCGTGGTGGTGCCGGCCTGCAGGGTGAAGCTCACCCGGTCGAGCACCGGGGCGCCCGCGGAGTCGTAGCCGAAGGTGACATCGTCGAACTCGATTCGGGTGGCGCCGGGGGCCTCGGGGGCATGACCGGGGCCGACCGTCACCTCCGGCGCGGTGAGCACAGCACGGATCCGCTCGAGGGAGGCCCGCGTCGACTCCAGCGCGGGCGCCAGTTCGCTGATGGAGGTGAACGGTTCCAGGTAGCGCACCGCCACCACGATCAAGGCGATGGCCTCGGGAACGCTGAGCGTGCCGGTCACGGTCAACGCGGTGGTGCTGCCGGCGAGCAGGATCAGGGCGCCCTGGCTGGCCAGACTGAACAGCAATTGCCCCGGAATCTGCATGAGTAACAGCCGCATCGCCGCGCCGTGTTGGGCGCTCAGCGCCTGCCCGACGGTGCTGCGCTCGGGTTCGACGCGTCGCGCCGCGCGCAGCGCCTGCTGGGTGCGGGCGAACTCGATGATTCGTTCGGTCAAAGCGGTGTTGGCGTCGCCGGCCGCGGCGTCCGCGCGGGCGCTGAGCCGGTTGGACGCCCACAGCGCCCCCAGCAGCAGCGGTACCCCGCCCAGGGCGGCCAGACCCAGCTGCCAGGACACCCCGAGCAGGGCCAGTGCGATCGCCGGCGGCAGCAAGATCGCACTGATTAGGGGGGTCAGCAGGTTGACCACCAGGCTCACCAGTTCGGGGCCGGTGGCAGCGATCGCCTGTCGCGCGTCGGCGGTGTTGGCGGGCGTGAACCAGCCCAGCCGGATGCCCGGCAGTCGGTCGGCCACGTCGTGCTGGGTGTGATCGAGGACGGCGAATCCCAAGCCGAATCCGATTCGTGCGCAGGCGAAGTCGATCAGCCAACCGGCGACGGTCGCCACGGTCAACCAACCCAGCCAGGCCACCGCCTGACTCGGCGTGCTGGCGAAGAGCGCGCTCACCAGCGGGACCAGCAGCACGGTCCCCGCTGCCCGCACCGCCACCGACAGCACCGTCAGCGCGGCGTAGCCATACATCCGGCCACGGCGGTCGTGCGGAATCAGCTGGATCAGGGTGCGGATCACCGGCCGGCCTCCGCCCCGACGGTGACCGCGGCGCGGCCGGTCTGCCACAACTGCTGGTAGCGACCGCCGGTTGCCAGCAATTGGTCGTGGCTGCCCTGTTCGGCGATCCCCCCGTGGTCGAGCACGACGATCTGGTCGGCGCCGGTGATGGTGTGCAGCCGGTGGGCGATTACCAGCACGGTGCGATCCCGGGTCAGCCGGTTCAGCGCTTGCTGCACCAGGTATTCCGATTCTGGATCGGCGAACGCGGTGGCCTCGTCCAGGATGAGCACGGGCGTGTCAGCGAGGATGGCGCGGGCGATGGTCAGCCGCTGGCGTTCCCCGCCCGAAAGCGCGGCGGCGGCGCCGAGCACGGTGTCGTAGCCGTCGGGCAGCCGCAAGATGCGGTCATGGATTTGGGCTTCGCGGGCGGCGGCCTGCACCTGCGCATCGGTCGCATCCGGAACCGCCAGCGCGATGTTGTCGCGCACGCTGCCGTGCACCAGTTGGGTTTCCTGCAGGACGAATCCCACCCGGCGGTAGAGCTCGTCGGCGGTCAGCGACCGGATGTCGTGACCGTCAACCGATATCGATCCGGACTCGACGTCGTGGAACCGGGCCAGCAGTGCGGCCAGGGTCGACTTGCCCGAACCCGACGGGCCCACCAGCGCGGTCACCGTACCCGGCCGCAGCGTCAACGACACGTCGCGGATCACCGGGACACCGGGGCGATAGCCGAAGGTGACTGCCTCGAAGCGCACCGTCCCAGGCGCGTCTACCGGTGTGGGATCGTGCTGCTCGACGGCGAGCTCGGGCTCGTCCAGGGCGATCTGTAGCCGCCGTGCCGCCAGCATGCCGCCGCGAATACCGCCGACCCCCAGGCCGATACCCAGCAGTCGGGCGCCGAAAGTGGTGCCCAGCAACAGGAACGGCAGCAGGTTCACCGGGTTCATTCGGCCGGAGATGATCAGGGGGGTGCCGGTCAGCATGATCAGCCACAGGAAGGTCGACGGGCGGGTGACCAGATCCATCAGCGTCTTCTTGCCGATGAAGGGTCGCTGCCAGTCCACGAGAAAGTTGATGTAGTCGTCGAGGCGGCGGCGGAAGACGGAGGCGGTGGCCCCGCCGAACACCCGGATCACCGGCTGACCTTCGAGGTACGTGCCGGCTTCGCCGTTCATCCGCTCAGCCCAGCGTTGCGCCTGGCTGATCTTGGGGCCGGATTGGGTCATCATCACCGACATCAGCACCAGGTAGACCAGCACGGGCACGAACAGCACCAGTGCCACCCGCCAGTCCACCACGAACAGGTAGACCAACACCGCGACCGGTGCCACCACGGCGGCGACGGCGTCCGGGATGGCATGGGTGACCAGGTAATGCAGCGACAGGGTGTCGTCGGCGACCAGTTGCTTGATCGAGCCGGATCCGCGGGCGGTGAACCAGCCCAGTGGCAGCCGGGACAGCTTGCTCAGCAATCGGGCCCGCAGCGCGCTCGCGAAGCGGGCGTCGACGACGTGCAGCCACAGCGTCAGCCCCGCGCCCAGCAAGGTGCCCAAACCCAGCAACGAGAGTGCGGTGATTCCCACCGTCCACAGCCGTGACTCGTCGGCGCCGGCAACCAACAGTCGGGCCAGCTCCACCAGCAGCACGAACGGGGCTAACTGCAGCAACGTGATCAGGGCCTGGAGGACACCGGAGAGAATCAGCGGCCCCCGCAGCGGACCGAGCAGCCGACCCGCGGCCTGCGCACGCCACGCTCCCTTTGCGTTGGCTGTGCGCTCCCCAGCCGTCTCACTCGCAGTGTTGTCTGGTGACGGCAGCGTCAACGGCGCAGGCTCCGGCCCGCGCTGAGTGCCCATGGCACGTCCGGCGGTCCAGTAGGCCTGCGCGTGGATTTCGGATTTGGGGAAGCCGAACTCGTCGCGCAGCCGGGCGCGCAGCGCCTTGAGCGTCGCGGCTTCCGGCGTGGCCCAGGCGTACCAGTCCGACCAGTCCCGGGCCTCGATCGCCGCGGCCAGCGAGCCCGCGTCACGGCGGGGCACCCAGTGCACCCGCAACCGGGGGTGCGCTTGCAACGGGATCAACAGATCGTCGTCGTGGTGCTGTTCGAGGTAGAGCTCGATCGGTACATCGGGTGCGACGGTGCGGATGATTCCGTTGATTCCCGGAATCGACGCCGAGTCGCCCATCAGTAGGTAGCCGGCGGGCTGGGCGTCGGCATCGGGCACCTCGAAGCGCGACGAGCCCATCAGCGACATCGCCGCGATGGTGGCTCCGGGTTCCACGGTGCGGGCCCAGCGGGTGGCCGGCCCGGCTGGTTCGTGCAGCACCATGTCGACCGCAAAGCGTCCGCTCTCCGCGTCGCCCTCGGCGATCGTGTACGCGCGCTGGAACTCGGTGTCCGATCCATCCGGGTCCGGGAACCAAAATCGCAGCCAGGCACTGGGTTCGACGGCCGCGTCGGTGAACAGGGTGGACGAATGCATCCAGACCCGGATGCAATGTGGAGCGATCCAGGCGGTCTCGAGCACCGTTACGGTGTGGTCGCGAGCACCGAAGCCCCGCAGAATCGCACCCTGCAAGCCGCGCGCCATCCCGGTCCTTTCGCCGACGGTGGCCCACCCCGCGGAGTGGAGCTCGGCGCCCCGCCGCCAAAGTGGAACCTAGGTTACCCTACCCTCACTTATTGGCAGGGGGGCTCGGGGTAGGCTGACCGTTCGTTATGACAGACGCCGCCAACATTGTGCACCGTGAACTGACGGACGTCCCCGAGGACGTTCGCCGCGTTCCCGCACCGCCGATCCCGGTTCTCGCCGCTCCCTACTCGATCCGGGTCGCCGACCCGGACGGCGACGCGGAGATGATCTCCGAGTGGATGAACCGGCCACATCTGGCCGAGACATGGGAGTCCGCCTGGCCGCCGGAGCGCTGGCACGCCTACCTGAGCGCCTTGGTCGAAGGCAGCTTCACGCGCCCCTTGATCGTCAGCCGGCACGGGCAGGACAGCGGCTACATCGAATTGTACCGAGCGTCAAAGGATTCCATCGCCAAGTACTACGCCGCCCACCCTTACGACCTGGGTATGCACGGGGCGGTCGCCGACCTCGCAGCGGTCAATCGGGGGTTCGCGGCGATCCTGCTCCCGCGCGTCATGAAAAGCGTGTTCGAGCTCGAACCGCATTGCCGGCGAATGATGTTCGAGCCCGAGTACCGCAACACGGCGATGCGCAGGCTGGCCGAGTATGTGGGCGGGACCTTTCTCGGTGAGCACGACATGGGTTACCGCCGCATGGCGCTCTACGGGGTGCTGCGCTACCCCGAGGACGATCCACTCTCGAACAGCTCGGCATAGCCATCGTAGTCGGGTCGCATGCCGGCCGCGACCAACTCCCACAGCACTTCGTCGGTGCCGCCGCCGACGCGAGCCAGCTTCATGTCCCGCCACCAGCGTCCGATCGGGGTCTCATCGACGAGGTAGCCGGAGCCGCCGAAGATGTGCATGCACTCGGAGAACACCTCTTCACCGAGCCGGGCCGCGGTGACCTTCATGGCCGCGGCCGCACGCAGATCGAGCCGGCCGTCGGCAGCAATGCCGTTGAGCGCGTGGCGAAGCATGTCGACCCGGGCCTGCAGGTCGGCCACCCGCATCCGCAACGCCTGATGTTCGAACAGAGTGGCGCCGAACTGCCGGCGTCGCATCATCCGGGCGTGGGTGAGCCCCAGCACCAGCTGGGATGATGCCGCGACCTGCCCAGCTATCGACATGCGCTCATGCGCCAGCCCCCAGGAGATGGCGGCCAGCCCGGTGCCCGGGCGGGCGATCAGCGCATCAGCGGGCACCCAGGTGTCGATGTCGACCGCGGCGGTGTCCAGCGGCCCGGCACCGACCTTGCGATAGGGCTCGTTGACGTGCACCTGGGAAATCGGGACCGCGATCACCAGGACGTTGCCGTGCCGGCTGTTCGCGTCATGGTCCACACCGCGCGCCACCACGATGATGTGGTCGGCGATCGGCGACAGGGACACAAACTTCTTACGGCCACGCACTTCGAAACCATCTCGCGCCGAACGAACTTCGGTCTCGACGATCTGCAGGTCCGAACCGCCGGACTCCTCCGAGGCGCCGATGCAGAGCACCGCCTGGCCCGCGATGGCCTGCGCGCAGATGCTCTGCAGATACTCCGATCGGCCGAATCGGCGCAATACCGCGATGGCGGAATCGTGCAGACTCACCCCGACCCCGATGCCGGCCGACCGCAGGTGGCCCAGTTTGAATGCCAGGGCCACCAGCTTGGCGACGTCGGGATGCTGACCGTTACTCCACTTCTCCGCGAACACCCCACTGCGCCCCAGGTGTTCGATCAGCGCGCGCGGGAAACGCTCGGTCGCTTCGGCTTCCGCGGTCCAGTCCACTACCTGCTGGTCGAAGACCTGATCCAGCAAGACCCGGTAGCTGTCGATATCGGATCCGGCGGTCACGTCGGTCACTTCAGGCCTCCAGGTTGCGTTTGACATCCAGCCGCCGGAGCTTTCCCGACGACGTCCGGGGCAGTGCGCCCGGTGCCAGGAACACCACCTCTGCGGGCACCACCCCGCACTGCGATGCCACCCGGGAGATCAGGGCGGCACGCGCTGCGGCTTCGTCGCGGCCACGGAACTCCGCGGCGATCACCAGTCCCGGACGGATCCCGTCGGTGCCGACTGCCACCACCGCGCCCTCCCGGACCCCACGCACCTGCGCCGCGACCCGTTCGATCTCGGTCGGGAAAACGTTGCGACCTGCGATTGAGATGATCTCTTTGGCCCGGCCGCAGACCACCAGGCCGGCGTCGGTGAGGTAGCCGAGGTCGCCGGTGGCAAACCAGGCGTCCGGGTCCAGCGTCGGCTGACCGAGGTAGCCCGACATCATTGAGGTTCCGCGGATCTCGATCTCACCGACCTCGCGCTGCGGCAGCTCCTCGTGGTCGTCGACCACCGGGCGGATCCGGACCTGCATCCCGGGGATCGGCTCGCCGAGCACCGCGTGTCGGCGGGTGGTCGCAGCGTCCTCGCCGGCCGGGTTGGTCACCTCGTCGTACACCAAGCCGGCGCCAGGTCGCGGCGCCGTCACCGCGCAGGTGGCCTCGGCCAAGCCGTAGGACGGCATCAGCGCACCGGGGTCCAGACGGAACTTGGCCAGCTCGGTGACGAATCGCTCCAGTCCCTCGCAGTCGACCGGTTCGCCGCCGTTGATGGCGACCCGCAGCCGACTCAGGTCCACGTCGGGGACACGCCGGGCGTATTTGCCGATCACGCTGTAGGCGAAGTTGGGTGCGGCGGTCATGGTGGCCCGGCTGTCGTGCAACCAGCTCAGCCAACGAAACGGCGAAGCGGCAAAGGCCGCCGTCGGCGCCAGCCACTGTTCCGAGCCGGTCAGTGCCGCGCTGAGCAGGAAGGTCAGTCCCATGTCGTGATAGAGCGGCAGCCAGCTGCAGCCGACATCGGCGGCCGGATCGACACCGACATGCTTGCTCAAGCCGGAGACGTTCGCCAGCACCGCGGTCGGTGACAGCTGGGCGGTGCGCGGGGTGCCGGTGGACCCGGCGGTGCCCTGCAACACCGCGGGTATATCGGCGTCCGCGGTCACCGGTGTGACCGAGCGTCCGGCGCCGGCCGCCGCTGCGACATCAGCCACCGCCAGTGCGCGGCCGGCCTCCTCCGCCCCCAGCAGGTCCAACACAGGACCGTGACTGAGCACCGTGCTGACCCCAACGCCGTGGAAGCGATCCAGCGTGGCCTGCGCCCATTGCCCAGGGTCCGCGCCGCGGACCGGTCCCGGCAGGATCGACAGGCTACGGCCGGCCAGCCAGGCGCCCTGGATGGCGGCGACCAGGTCTGCGGTCGGCTCGCCTACCAGCCCCACGGCCCCGTCGTCGTCGCCGTCGAGGATGCGGGCCGCGATACTCTCGGCGCGGGCGTGCACCTGCTGCCACGGATGGCGCTGCCATACGCCCGTGTCGGTGTCGAAGACCACCAGGTCATGCGCCGACCCGGTCATCGCCCGGGTCAGGGCGTCGGCCAGCACGCTCACGCGTCGGCAGGGGCTTTCGCCCGGATGGCGGCCTCGAGATCCCCGACTGTGTCGCACGTCAACAGGTCTTCCTCGGACAGCGCCACCCCGAGACGGTCCTCGATGGCCACCATGCCGATCGCGAACGCCACCGAATCAAGGCCCACGTCGTCGACCAGGCGCGACTCCGGCGTCACCCGGTTGAGATCGACGTTCAGGTCGTCGCGCAGGATCTCTCGCAGAGCGACGTTGATGGCATCGGGGACGGAAACGCTCATGGTGAGCGACGCTACACCAAAGCTCGAAGTAAGGTTAGGCTTGCCCTACCTGTGACGTCCAACACAACGTTAGGTTAGGCTTGCCTCGCATCTAAAGTCGCGATTAATGTCAACCCGCGTTCCGCATGACAAAAACCTCATAAACGTTGAGGTCACGATAAGGAGATGCAATGCAGCTCGCCCTGGCCGCAGGATCGACCGATCCCGGCACTGTATCCACCACCCGGGCCACCGGACTCCTGGCCGCCGGGATCGCCCTAGCCGGCGCCGGCCTGATCGCCGTGCCGACCGCTCCGACGGCCGCCTCGGCCAGCCACCACGCCGCAGTCGAGCTCACGGCGACGACCACGGAGAATCTCGACGCGCTCATGGAGCTGCTCTCCGGCCCGAACCCGATCTTCTCCGCCATCGGCGAGCTGTCCGGCTACTACGGCCAGGTCGCGAACGACAGCCTGCAGGGGTCATGGGATGGCATCGAGGGCATGTGGTCGGGCATCGGCCCGATCCGTGGCCTGGAGAACACCCTCCCGGAGATCATCGACTTCCTCAAGGAGGGTGACGTCACCCACGCCTGGAACCTGATCAACTGGGACATGGTGTTCGGCGCGCAGTACATCTTCCAGCCGCTGTTCAACCGCGTGGTCGATGGCGAAGAGATCACCGGCATCATGGGAATCGGCACCGACATGAGCCAGGTCTGGACCAACGTGCAGGACCTGTTCGACGACTTCAGCTTCTGGAAGAGCGCCGCCAAGTCGGTGTGGGAGCCCTTCCTCGGCTTCCAGTTCGCGCTGGCGGAGAACTTCACCAACAACCCTGACCACGTGGCTCAGGACCCGTTCGACGCACTGCTCAACGGCTACATCGTGTGGGATGAGGACGGCGGCGTTCCCCGCGCACCGTGGACCGGTCTGCTCACCGAGAACGGCACCTTCGCCTACCTGTTCGACATCCTGCCGGGCAAGATCGCCGAGGCGTTGACCTCGACCATCCCGGTGCCCGACGTGGACGTCGACCCCGGCGACGCAGCCGCGGCCGCCAGCCTGCTCGACTTCGGTTGGCTCGACAGCATGTTCAACTAGCAGGACCGCACAACCGTTTCGTGCGGGCTGCGGGCAACCACAGCCCGCACGAGACAGGGCCGGGTTCGCGCCGCCACCGACGCGGGCCCGGCTCAAAACATTGCCATTGACTAATGGCACCATTAGCTGTTGACTCAGTCACATGATCCTTGGCCGATCGCCGAAACGCAGCCATGGGGCCTCCGCCGTCGTCACCGGCGCCGGAAGCGGCATCGGAGCCGCGTTCGCCATCGAACTCGCCCGCCGCGGCAGCGCCGTGGTCTGCAGCGATATCGACGATGACGCCGCCCGCAGCACCGTCGAGGCCATCGAGAACGCGGGCGGTCGCGCCACCGCCGTGCACTGCGACGTCTCAACGATCGACGAGGTCAGCGCGCTGGCCGACGCCGCGCAGTCCTGGTTCGGCCACGCCCCCACCCTGGTGATCAACAACGCCGGTGTCGGCGCCGGCGGGCAGCCGATCGGCTTAATGGCCCTGGAGGACTGGAACTGGACGCTGGGCATCAACCTGTGGGGCCCGATTCACGGCTGCCACGTCTTCACTCCGATCCTGCGGGACGGTAGCCCCGAGCAATCCCGTCAGCCCCGCGGCATCATCAACGTCGCCTCCGCCGCGTCGTTCGGCGCCGCCCCCGACATGGCCGCCTACAACGTCAGCAAAGCCGGCGTGTTGTCGCTGTCGGAGACCTTGGCCGCCGAGCTGTCCGGTACCGGTATCGGGGTCACGGTGCTGTGCCCGACTTTCGTGAAGACCAACATCGTCGAATCCGGCCGGATCACCTCTCAATCCAGTGAGGCCGCGAACCTACTCATGCGCTGGACCGGGCTCTCTGCGCAACGGGTCGCCCGTGACTGCCTGGACACCCACGATCGCGGCGGCCTCTACTGCATGCCCCAGCTGGACGCCAAGATCGGCTGGAACATCAAACGTTTCGCACCGGAGACCTTCACCCGAACCATCGGACTGGCATTCCGTGCCAGTGCGGCATTGCCAGGTAGGTCCGACTAAGGAGATCACGATGGCTCTCGACATGGACGTCATGCTCACCAAGATCAAGAATCGGCAATGGGCGCTGGCCGATATCGACTGGGACGCGCCGGGAGCCGAGCTGATCCGCCCCGAGATGAAACCCAAGCTCAAGAAGTTCATGGCCGACCTGTGCTGGATCGAAAACATCGGCGCCCGCGGCTTCGCGGCCATGGCACGCAAGGCGCCCACCGCGACACTGGCCGAGATATACCGCTACTTCCATGCCGAGGAGCAACGTCACGCCAACGCCGAGCTGGCGCTGATGAAGCGCTGGGGCATGCTCGAAGACGGCGAAATGCCCGAACCCAATGTCAACATCCGGCTGGCCATGCAATGGCTCGACGACTACTCCGACGACCTGCCGCTGTCGGTGCTGGGCACGGTGATCCCGATGCTCGAAGTCGCACTCGACGGAGCGTTGCTCAAGTTCTTGCTCGACGAGGTCGAAGACCCGGTCTGTCACCAGGTGTTCGAGAAGATCAACAATGACGAATCCCGCCACATTGCCGTTGATTTCGAGGTGCTCGAGATGATCGGCCATGCCGATGCCCGTCGGCTGGCCATCGAGTTCGTCGGTACCGTCGCCTCCCCGTCGCTGATCGTGGGAGCCCTGATCTCGATCCCGCTGCTCAACCGGATTCGCAACGAGGTGATCGGTATGGGATTGGATCCGCAACGTCTCTACGCCGCTCTCATGCGATTCACCCAGTTCGGTGAACGCGGCGAACACACCCGGCGGGTGCCGGCCTACCAAGTCGTCAAACGCTACTCAGGCTGGATGGCCAACCCCGACAGCCCGTATCACCTGCTGGCCAACCCTGCGGTATGGCTGTCCGGGTTCTATCCCAAGCGTTTGCTCAAACCCATCCCCAGCTGGTTCAAGGAGCTCACCCACGAGCCGGCGGCCTGACGTGGCCGGCGGGCATACCTACCAGACACTGATCGTCGGCGCCGGCTTCAGCGGAATCGGCGCGGCGATCAAACTGGCCGAAGCCGGCCTGGGCGGCGAGGGCGAGATCATCATTCTGGAGCGCAGCGACCGGGTGGGCGGGACGTGGCGCGACACCCGCTATCCCGGTGCGGCGTGCGACATTCCGTCGCTGTTGTACTCGTTTTCCTTCGTTGCCAACCCCGGCTGGTCACGGGCCTACCCTTCGGCGGGCGAGATCTGTGCGCACATCGAGGACATGGTCGACCGGTTCGACCTGCGCCGCCGTATTCGGTTCGGCACCGAGGTCACCGGACTGGCTTTCGATGAGAGCACCGGCGCGTGGACGGTAGCGGCCGGTCGCAAGAAATTTCGGGCCCGCACAGTGGTGCTGGCGGCCGGGCCGCTGCCGGACTCCAGCTTCCCGGCGCTGCGCGGCCTGGAGAGCTACACCGGTCACAAGATCCACAGCGCTCGCTGGGATGACGACTACGACGTCACCGGTAAGAAGGTCGCGGTCATCGGAACCGGTGCCAGCGCGGTACAGATCATCCCGGAGCTGGTCGAGCGCGCAGGATTCGTCAAGGTCTTTCAGCGCACGCCGGGGTGGGTGATTCCCCGACTGGACATGGCCATGCCGGCCGCGGTGCAAGAGTTGTTCGCCAAAGTCCCAGCGGCCCAACAGCTTGCCCGCCAGACCCTGTTCTGGGGTCATGAGGCCAGCGCCACGGCACTGGTGTGGAACACCCCGCTCAGCGGACTGGTCGCCCAACTGGGCAAAGCGCACCTGCGCGCGACGGTCAAGGATCCGTGGCTGCGCCGTCAGCTCACCCCGGACTTCACCCCCGGCTGCAAGCGCATGCTGATCTCCAGCGACTACTACCCGGCGCTACAGCGCGACAATTGCAAGCTCATCTCCTGGCCGATCGCCACGCTCAGCCCGTCGGGCATTCGCACCAGCGACGGCGTGGAACACCACCTGGACGCCATCGTGTTCGCGACCGGCTACGACGTGCACCTGACCGGCCCGCCGTTTCCGGTCACCGGACTCGGCGGCCGGTCGCTGGCCAGCGACTGGAGCGGCGGCGGTCAGGCCTTCAAGAGCATTCAGGCCCACGGCTACCCCAATCTGTTCTTCATGACCGGCCCGAACTCAGGGCCGGGCCACAACTCGCTGCTGGTCTACGTCGAAGGCCAGATCGACTACGTGGTGCGTGCTGTCGGCGCGATCCGCCGCGGAAGCCTGCGCTACCTCGACGTGCGTGACGCTGTGCAACGCCGCCACAACGAGCAGATTCAGCGACGGCTGGGCAAGACGACCTGGATGTCGGGATGTCGCAGCTGGTACCTGACCGAGGACGGCTTCAACGCGTCGATGTACCCGGGGTTCGCAACGCAGTATCTTCGGCAGATGCGCAGTTTCCGCCTGTCCGACTACCACGCGGTGGCATGAGCACACCGGATCGTCCCGCCAAGCCCGAGTCCATCGCCGCGGTGCTGGCGAACCTGCGGCGGCTCCCGCGCCGGGTGCGACGCGAGTCCCGCGAAGTGGTCGAGGCCGCGGTCACGCAGCTCTTCGAGATCGTGGTACGCCACCCGGGCGGCAACACGGCATCCCGGGAGTACCGGATCGACGACCTGGCCCGATTGGGCGGCACCACCACCCGCAACGTGCGGGTGTACCGGGACCGGGATCTGCTCCCACCGCCGCGACGTGTCGGGCGGATCGCGTTGTACAACGACACCCACCTGACCCGGCTGCGGCTGATCACCTCGATGCTCGACCGCGGCTACACCATCGCGCACGTCAAAGAGATGATCGGCGCCTGGGAGCAGGGCAAGGACCTCGGCGACATCCTGGGATTGGAAAGCGCGATCGCCGGTAACTGGACCACCGAACGGCCTGAGACCATGCCACGTGCGGAAGCGGAGCGGCGGATCGGCGACCCGCCGGCGATGCGGCGACTGGTGGCGCTCGGTGTCATCCGCCTCAACGAGACCGACTCGCTGGCCACCATTACCCGACCCAAGCTGATCGACGCCTTCAATGAGGTCCGCGGCTACGGCATCGCCATCGACAAGCTCATCGACCTCTACGAACAGACGTTGCCGCACATCGATGCGATCAGCCAGATGCTGGTGCGGGCCGGGGCCGAACATGTGCTGACCCGACTGCAGCCTGGGGCGCCGCTGCCGGCCGACACCGAGATCGCCGAGCTGATCGGCATGTTGGTGCGATTCCGCACCCAGGCCGTCGCCTCGGTCACGGCCACCTTGGCCGGATCCATCGAGTCGACCATCGAGTCCATGGTCAGTGGCCTGCTCGCCGAGTCACTGATGCAGTGACCCGAGCCGAGAGCTCGGGTTAGGCCAGGGCGAGGAACAGCTTCTCCAGCTCGTCCTCGGAGAGCGGCGCCTTGCCTCCGGCGGCTTCGCCGGCCAGACACTCCCGCAGGCCACTGGCGACGATCTTGAAACCCGCGCGGTCCAGCGCCCTCGAGACCGCGGCCAACTGGGTGACCACGTCTTTACAGTCGCGGCCGGCCTCGATCATCGCGATCACTCCGGCGAGCTGGCCGTGCGCACGGCGCAGCCGGTTCAACACCGACTTGACGCTGTCTTCGTCATCGAGCACGTGAGGTCCTCTCCCCGAGCTGCCTGTTATACCCTATAGGGTATCTCACCGCCCGGGGGGAACCGCGGATTCAGCGCTGGGCGATCAGATATGGCGCCAGCGTCGCCAGCTTCTCGCAGGTCTCCTCGAATTCCCGCTCGGGCCGCGACTCGGCGATGACGCCCGCTCCGGCCCGCAACCAGCAGCGCCCGTCCCGCTCGTAGGCCGCCCGCAGCGTCAACGCGGCATCGAGACCACCGTCGGCCGAGAACATCACCACCGCACCGGAGTACAGGCCCCGTGGGCAATCGTCGAGCCGCAGGATGGCGTCGATTCCGGCCGATTTCGGGATCCCTGACGCGGTGACAGCAGGGAAAAGCGCTTCCAGGGCATCCATCCGGTCTCGGGCGGGATGCAGCCGACCGCGCACCGTCGAGCCCAGGTGCTGCACGCTCCCGCGCTCGCGCACGGTCATGAAGTCGCCGACGACGGCACTGCCCGGCTCGGCGACCTCGGTGATCTCCTCTACCGAAGTGCGGACCGAGATCGCATGCTCCACGATTTCCTTGGCATCGGATTCGAGCTCGGCTCGAGCCACCGCGTCGATCGCGGGGTCGCCCGTGCGGGCACGGGTCCCGGCCAGCGGCTCGGTGACCACCACGCCGTCGCCGCGCACCTCGGCTACCAGCTCCGGGCTGTATCCGAGCGCCCGGATCCCGCCCAGCCGCAACAAGAACGACCGAGCCGGCGTGTTGTGCCGCCGTCCCAGTCGGTAGGTCGAAGGAAAGTCCAGCGCAAACGGCACGTCTACGCACCGCGACAGGATCACCTTGCGGTAGGCACCTGCGCGGATCTCCTCGACCGCGGTCGCCACCCGATCGCGATAGCCGGCAGCCTCGACGTCGACCACCACCGGCGAGGGCGCGGCCAACGTGGGAACCCCGTCGGCCAACAGCCGCGCCAGCACCGCGAATGCGCGGTCGCTGTCTCCGAACAGCTCGACCTTCTCGGCGGTGACAACGATGCGGGTCTGCGGCCAGAACACCCGCGCCAGCGCGGTACCCGGCGCCAACCGCTCCTGCAGCCCGAACCGGTAGGTGCCGAATTCAAAAGCCACCCAGCCGAATACCTCAGCGGCCTCCAGCAGCAACCGGTCCACTGCTTCGCCGAGCACTGCGGCCGGCCGGCCCCGCCAGTGTTCGCGGCGAACCACCCCGTCGCGGACCGTGCGCAGCTCGTCACTGTCCAGCTCGACGGCGGCCCGCACGCCGGCGGCCAGAGTCCAACGTCCGCCACGCTCGTAGAGCAGGTATTCGTGGCCGTCATGCTCCGGCAACTCAGCGGCCAGCGCGGCAGCCAGCTCAGCCGGCTCGACACCCGGCGGCAACAGCACCGACGACGCAGCTTCGGAGACTGTTTCGACACCCACCTCGGACACGATTAGTAAATGTAGCCTAACCTACGCAGCGAGGTGCGCCTCGCCCCACGAAAGCCGTCGGTAGCGCTGGGCCATCCGCACGACCCGCTGCGCCCGGCTCCGCCGCGCTTGCGATCGCTGGGCCATCCGCACGACCCGCTGCGCCCGGCTCCGTCCGCGCTTGCGATCGCTTTAGAACGCCTTCAGCAGCGCTGTTCGCGCCTTGACATGCAGCTGCTCGAACTTCGAATTGCGCTGCCGCTCCATCTCCGCGGCCATCCGATTGCCCAGTTCTTCCAACTCAGTCTCCGACAAGTCGACCGGCGCCGGAGGGGGCACCAGGTCGCGCTCCTCCTCGTCGGCATGGGCCTCCAAGACGGTGAGGAAGGAGTTCCACTCATCGACATGGCGAGGCGAGCTGGCCGGTGTCCGCAGCGCTACCGCGAGCTGGTCGTAGATCTGCCGATGCTCGGCGTGTGCGATCGCGATCAGCTTGCTCGCGGCCGCCAGCGCCGGGTAATAGATGTCGTCCTCGATACGCATGTGGATGGTGAACTCCCGCAGCAGGTCATCGAGAGCCTGCTGCCGCTCGGGCGACCCAACCGGTGCGCCCTTGAACCGGGAGCCCAAGCCGCGCAGCACGTTGTGGTGGGCCCTCAGCACGTCGTAGGCATTGCTCACTGGACAATCTCCTTCTCGGTCGCGATTGCGGGGCACTCCAGGGTCTGCGGGGCGAGATATTTGACCCGACCCTCACCAAGCGGTGTCACCGCGCCATCGCGCAGTTCGACCATCCCGTCGCGCACCCGCGCCTGATAGCAGGGCAGCGGAGCGGCAGACGGTCCACGCAGCACGGCACCGGTTTCCACGTCGAACTGCGAGCCGTGCCAGGGGCACACGATCCGGCCGCGGTCGACCCAGCCGTCTTCCATCGGCGCGGCCAGGTGCGGGCACAATCCGGCGAATGCCGAGACGCTGTCGTCGGTGCGGCAGAGCACCACCGCGACGCCGTCGACGTCGATGCGCTTAGGTTTCTTGCCGGCTGGCAGTTCCGCCTCCGGGAGCACGGGCGTCCAGTCATCGATGCGCAGCCGATCGCCGGACTGGTCGATGCCGATTCCGGAGCCGAATACCAGGGCGCCGCCCAGGAACCCGCTGGCAGAGGTGATGCCATAGCCGACCGCACTGGTCACGATGCCCCGCAGCTGCCGCCCACCGCGCCGGTCCCGCCAGGACTGGATGTACAGACCCGTGGCGACGAGGTTCAGCACGCCGTGCACCAGCCCGATACGCCGATCCTTGTCGTGGGTGTGCTGCCAGTCGGTCACCCCGGTGGCCGCGGAGGCGAAGTTGGCCGCAATCCCCAGCCCCAGGGCACGCTGGGCGAATCGAGACGCGTCAAGCACTTCTGCCGCAGACCTGCTCGGCAGCAGACTCAGCGCATCCAGGGCGACGGTCGTCCCGATGGCGCCGGTGGTCAGCGATGCCAACGGCGGATGCACCGGGTGCCCCAACCACACGCCGTTCAAGAAGTTGGTCACCCGATCCCGGGCCCCACCCAAGGCGTTGAACCCGAAGCTCAGCACGTTCTCCAGCCGGTAGCTGGGCCGGTCCATCCACTCTTGTCGGCCGAGGATCTCCAGCACTCGCCCGCCGGCGCCGTGCGCCCGGTCCGTGGCGCCTCGCGCCCGTTGAACTGCCATCGCGTCGGTCCTCCATCTGCCCCAGCCATACTTTGTTTGAGACTCGTTTGCGGAGCCATAAACTAGATCGTATCCTCATCTGCGTTTTCGTACAACTAACGGATTACGATATTGCTGTTCACGCCCGACGGTCGCTGCGAACAGCGCCGACGCTACATCTCATGCCTACACGAAAGCTGTTGTTTTCCATCGCATAGGCTGTGGCAACGAGCGCCGCTCCGGTGCCTGCATGACAGTTCTTGCAACGTCACGGCAAGATTGCTGAGAGTATGATGGTAGCGAGTTTTCCCAATAATCAGCGAGCAGCTGGCAGCACACAATAATCCGCATTTGCGGTTTCGCTATTAGCCCTTCGCCCGCCCGCCGGACCAGTGACGGCGGGCCCAGCGACTCGATGGCAGTGATGCGTTACGCGCGTTCACAATTCGGTATCAGTCCTCACACAACCGTTGGCAACGCCGAAATCCGCGCGGACTCTGGAGTCATGCTAAGTATTCGCAAACTCGTCGGATCGGTGTTCGTGGCGACAGCCGCCGCGGCGATCGCGCTCGCCCCGACAGGCGTGATGCTGAAGACCGGCTCGGCGGACACACCAGGCACGACAGCAGTCGCCCAACCGCACGGTTCCGGCGGCCCGGACGGCAACGGCGGCGGAGGCGGCTGTGGCCATGACGCCGGTTGGCAGGGCTGCGGCGGTTTTGTCCCCGGCCAGGGCGGTTTCGGGCACGGCTGCTTCAACGGCATCTGCGGCAGCTGGGACGGCAACCGCGGTTGGTTCAGCGGCTGAGCGGCCGCTGGACCTACCTGCCGGCGACCCGCTATCCCAGCAGGGAACGCACCACCGCGTCGGCCAGTAGCCGCCCGCGATCGGTCAGCACCAGCCGCGTGCCGTCGGTGTGCAGCAGCCCATCGCCGATCGCGGTCGCGGCGCGCTCGCGCTCCTGGGCATCCAGATCCGCCAGCGCCAGCCCATCGCGCAGCCGCAGCCGCAGCATCACGTCCTCGGTGTGCCGGTCGGCATCGGAGAGCTCTTCGAAGCCGGCCACCGGTAGTGCACCCTGCTCCAGCAGCTGCGCGTAGGTGTTGGGGTGCTTGACGTTCCACCAGCGCAGCGCGCCGTCGTAGCTGTGCGCGCCCGGCCCCGCACCCCACCATCGGCCGCCGTTCCAGTAGCCCATGTTGTGCCGGCAGGCCGCGCCGGGCCGGCACCAGTTGGACACCTCGTACCAGTCCATCCCCGCCGCCCGCAGCCGGCTGTCGACCAGCTCATAGCGATGCGCCGCCACATCGCCCTCGGGGGCGGGTAGCTCGCCCTGCCGCACCCGACGGGCCAGCGCGGTGCCGTCCTCCACGATCAGGCTGTAGGCCGAGACGTGATCCACACCCGCCTCGAGCGCGGCGTCCACCGAACGCAGCAGATCGTCATCGGTCTCGCCGGGGGTGCCGTAGATCAGGTCGATGTTGAGGTGCTCGAAGCCGGCGGCCCGCGCCTCGCGCGCCGCCGCGACCGGCCGCCCCGGCGAATGGATGCGGTCCAGGGTGGCCAGGACGCGCGGCGACACCGACTGCATGCCCAGCGACACTCGGGTGTAGCCGGCGGCAAGGATCGTCTCGAAAAACGCCGGCGACGTCGACTCGGGGTTCGCCTCGGTGGTGACCTCGGCCTCGTCAACCAGACCGAAGTGCTTCCGCACTTGGTCGAGCACGCGCGCCAGCCGCGGCCCGCCCAGCAGCGACGGCGTGCCGCCCCCGACGAAGACCGTGTCGGCCGGCCGGGGACCCAACCGGGCTGCGGCCAGTTCCAGTTCCTTGTCCAGCGCCGCTACCCAGGCGTCAGGGTTTGCGCCGCCGAGCTCCGCCGGGGTGTAGGTGTTGAAGTCGCAGTAGCCGCACCGGGTGAAACAGAACGGCACGTGCACATACACCCCGAACTGGCCGTCGAGGCCGCGCCGGGCCGGCGCCACGTCGGGCAACGCTACGGCAGGCGGGGTCAGGGTCATCGGGCTCGATCATCCCACGACATCGCGGCGGCGGTGTTCGTCGGCGCCTCAGTCGGCCCGCGCGCCGGTCCCCGGGGTGTCCTGGTAGAGCGTCGTCACATAGTGGGCCAGTGAGCCGACCGGCGCGGCCGCACCGGCACCGCCGCGCGACACGCATCCCGACCACGTCACCGGACCACGGTTGGCCATGATGCGCTTGGCGACGGCGATCTGCTGTTGCTTGGTGGCCTGCGAGGGCAGTCCCACCCCGCCGTTGGCGCCCCAGTCCGCGGCGCTGATCCGCAGCCCGCCGTAGCCGCCGTCGCCGGCATCGGCCGACCAGTTCCCGCCCGACTCGCAAAGAGCGATGGCTTCCCAGTCGATCGGGTCGGCGCCGGCCGTGCCGGACCATTCGGCGGCTCCGACCAGCAGCACGCCGACGGTCAGCGCTGTGAACTTCCTCATACCAACTCCACCTTGCTGGCCAGCCAGCGGCCGTCGACCTTGTCCATGGTCATCCGGATCCGGCTGTGGTCGAGCACGGGTTCGGGGTTGTCGGCGTTGCGCACCGCCTGGTCGACCAGCAGCACCACCACGGCGTGGCTGCGGTCGGCGGTTTTCAGCACAGCCTCGGCAACGTACCCGCGCGCCGTCGCCCTGTTGTCGATCAGTTGCTGACGCAGCTGCACGCTGGAGCGGGTGTGCATGGTCCGCAACTGGCCGGTCGATCCGTCGGTGAGGTCGGCGAAATCGCGATCAACGTTGTCGGCGTCGATATTGCTCAGCCGCAACACATATGCCTCGGCGGCCTCCAGCGCCTGCTCACCGGCGAGATGGGTTTGGTAATGCTGGACCGCCAACCATCCGCCGCAACCGACGGTGGCCGCCAGCGTCGTCATGGCCAGCCAGCGGCGCAGCTGTGCACGGCCGCTCGTGCGCGGTGGCGGGTCGGCCACCGGCGGTGGTTCCCACGCCGGTTCCCATCCGAAGTCGACACTCACGTATCCCACCCGCCTTCCGATCGGCTACCTGTCCGCGGTGGCCCGACGCCGAGTGCCACCGCCCCCGAGCCGTTCCGATCCGCTCCCCCGGCTCGACCGCCGTAGCATCGAGCACCAGATGAGTTTTGCTCACGCTGATCACAACTTTGCGCCGGTAAGGAAGATTTTCGGCATCCATGGCATAATCGGCGCTGTGACCGCCGCCTACTGCACCTCGTCCGGGGTCGCCTTGGTGGCTCGGCGGCATATCGATTTCAAGCGTGTCTGCAGCTGTCGCTGTCTGCCTTGATGTCGTAGAACCGCCCACCTGTATTTTCCAGCTGGCCGCCGGATCTGCGTCGCCGGTGACAGTCGCCGGTGAACCGCGCGCAATCCCGCCGGCTCCTCTTTGAAGGAGAATTCATGACCGCCACTCCGACTGCTCCCCCGAGCAGGGCAAAGCGCAGCGAAGCCCAATGGGCGCTCGGCGAGACCGAACCGGTCAACCACAACGAGCAGTTCAAGCAGGAAGACCCGGCGCTGAACGTGCAGGCCCGGATCGTCGACGTGTACTCCAAGCAGGGGTTCGACTCCATCACCAAAGATGACCTGCGCGGGCGCTTCCGCTGGATGGGCCTCTACACCCAGCGCGAGCAGGGCTACGACGGCACCTTCACCGGCGACGAGAACGCCGACCTGCTGGAGGCCAAGTACTTCATGATGCGGGTGCGCTGCGACGGCAAGGCGCTGTCGGCCGCCGCGATGCGGACACTGGGTCAGATCTCGGTCGACTACGCCCGCAACACCGCAGACATCTCCGACCGCAACAACCTGCAGTATCACTGGATCGAGATCGAGAAGGTCCCGGAGATCTGGGACCAGCTGGACGCGGTCGGGCTGCAGACCATCGAGGCCTGCGGCGACTGCCCGCGTGGCCTGCTCGGGTCTCCGCTGGCCGGGGAATCGCTCGACGAGGTGCTCGACCCGTCCCCCGCACTCGACGAGATCGTCCGCCGATACATCGACAACCCGGAATTCGCCAACCTGCCACGCAAGTTCAAGACCGCCGTCTCCGGTCTGCCGGACGTCGCCCATGAGATCAACGACATCTCCTTCATCGGCGTCAACCACCCCGAGCACGGCCCCGGCCTGGACCTGTGGGTCGGCGGTGGCCTGTCCACGAACCCGATGCTGGCCCAGCGGCTCGGCGCGTGGGTGCCGCTGGATGAGGTGCCCGATGTCTGGGAGGCCGTCACGAGCCTGTTCCGCGACTACGGCTACCGCCGGCTGCGGTCCAAGGCCCGGCTGAAGTTCCTGGTCAAGGACTGGGGAGTCGAGAAGTTCCGCGAAGTTCTCGAGACCGAGTACCTCAAGCGCCCGCTGATCGACGGGCCGGCACCCGAGCAGCACACCGCGACCGTCGACCACGTCGGGGTGCAGAAGACCCGCAACGGCCACAACGCGGTCGGGGTGGCCCCGATCTCGGGCCGGGTGAACGGTGCCACGCTGCTCAAGGTGGCGGAATTGATGGAGCAGGTCGGTTCCGACCGGGCCCGGTTCACGCCGTACCAGAAGCTGGTCATCCTCGACGTTCCCGACGACAAGGTCGACGGCCTGGTGGCCGAGCTGGACGCGCTGGGCCTGCCGGCCAATCCGTCGCCGTGGCGACGCAACCTGATGGCCTGCACAGGACTGGAGTTCTGCAAGCTGTCGTTCGTCGAGACCCGGGTGCGGGCCCAGAGCCTGGTCCCCGAACTCGAGCAACGCCTCGACGACCTCAACGCCGTCCTGGACGTGCCGGTCACGGTCAACATCAACGGCTGCCCGAACTCGTGCGCCCGCATCCAGGTCGCCGACATCGGGTTCAAGGGCCAGATGATCGACGACGGCAACGGCAATTCGGTCCCCGGCTTCCAGGTGCACCTCGGCGGCAGCCTGGGCGCCGACAGCGGGTTCGGCCGCAAGCTGCGTCAGCACAAGGTCTACAGCGACGAACTCGGCGACTACATCGAACGGGTGGTGCGCAACTTCATCAAACAACGCAGCGCCGGTGAGCGTTTCGCGCAGTGGGCGGTGCGTGCCGAAGAAGACGATCTGCGATGAGACCCCACAGCGAAGCGGAGTTGCGCGAGCTGGCCGCCAAGGGCGCGGCCGAACTCGACGGCGCCAGCGCCACCGAGCTGCTGGAGTGGACGGATGCGAATTTTGGCGGGGTGAACGGGCTCGACGCTTCGGGCCGACCCGCCTCCGCCAGCAACTACGTGGTGGCCTCCAACATGGCCGACGCGGTGCTGGTGGATCTGGCGGCTAAGGTCCGCGCGGGGGTTCCGGTGCTGTTCCTCGACACCGGCTACCACTTCGCCGAGACCATCGGCACCCGCGACGCGGTGGAGTCGATGTACGACATCCAGTTGGTCAACGTCATCCCGGAGCAGACCGTCGCGGAGCAGGATGCGGCCCACGGTAAAGACCTGTTCGGGTCCAATCCGGCGTTGTGCTGCCGGTTGCGCAAGGTCGAGCCGCTGTCTCGCACCCTGCGCAACTACTCGGCGTGGGTCACCGGGCTGCGTCGGGTGGAAGCGCCAACGCGTGCCAACGCACCGCTGATCAGCTTCGACGAGCAGTTCGGTCTGGTGAAGGTCAACCCGATCGCGGCGTGGTCCGACGCGGAGTTCGACGCGTACATCGCCGCAAACAATGTGCTGGTCAACCCGCTGATCGAGGAAGGTTACCCATCGATCGGCTGCGCGCCGTGCACGATCAAGCCGGCGGCCGGCGCCGATCCGCGCAGCGGACGCTGGGCCGGGCTGGCCAAGACCGAATGCGGGCTTCACGCCTCGTGACCACCACGCTGGTGCTGACCGCACACGGCAGCCGGGATCCGCGCGCGGCGGCCAACACTCGCGCGATCGCGGGGCACCTGCGCCGGGTGGCGCCCGAACTCGCCGTGCGCGTGGCGTTCTGCGAACACAGCTCCCCCAACCTGAGCGATGTGCTGCGCGAGACCAGCCACGCCGGCGGTGACACCATCGTCGCCCCCCTGCTGTTGGCCAGCGCCTACCACGCCCGCGTCGATATTCCGGCGATGATCGCGGAGTCCGGCGTCGCCGTGCGGGTCGCTTCGACGCTGGGCGAGGACAGCCGCCTGGTGCAGGTTCTCGGCGAACGCCTGTCGAGCGCCGGGGCTTCGCGATTCGACCCGGAGCTGGGTGTGGTGGTGGTCGCGGTGGGCTCGTCGCGTCCGGTGGCCAACGCGCAGACCGCCACGATCGCAGCCCCGTTGTCTCGCGGAACGCGTTGGGCCGGAGTGGAAGTCGCCTTCGCCACTGAGGGCCCCCAGCCGTCGGTGCCGGAAGCCGTCGAACGGTTGCGGGCACGCGGTGCCACCAAGCTGATGATCGCTCCGTGGTTCTTGGCCAACGGCAGGATCACCGACCGGGTCGCCGCCTACGCCGCACAGGTGGGAATCCCGATAGCCGAGCCGCTCGGCGCGCACCGCCTGGTGGCCGCGACCGTGCTGGACCGAGTGGAGACCGCGCTGGCCACCGAGCTGGCTGCCTGATTGGGACTATGACTACGTGCCGGTGACAGCGCGTGCCAGCCCTACCACCATGTCGGCAAGCCCCTTCGCGACGTTGTGGGCGACTTCGGTCGCGAACTTCGCTACCGGCAGTAGAGGGTCAGTGGCCCAGCCGATCCAGGTGCCAACGGTGTAGATCCAGCTGCCAACGATATATAGGGGCGCGATGAAAAGGTCGTTGATGAAGCGAAATACTGTGTCCTCCACTTGATTGTGCAGCTGGAGAGGATCTGCCCAGGGCGCATTCATGTCCGGAAGATTGCCGATGCCGCCTGGAAAGCCGCCGCCCCCGGGCACGCCCATACAACTATTCATATCGCCGGTGAGCTCCCAACACTGCATTATTTGCAGGCTCTTTGCGAGGTTCTCGTAATACGGGTCGTAGAACGCACGTTCCTCTGGGGAGAGGTAGACCCGCTGCGAGGCGTAGTTCGCCAACATCGCTTGGTAGTACTGGATTTCTTCGTGAAGACCCGGAGGAACCGTCGTGGCCGCAGCCGGACCGGCAACCTCGTGAGTCGCACCGAACTCCTCCGCTCCCACCACCGGTAGCGTCGACGTACCGGAGTCCGCATCCACCACAGGACCGGTCTCCGAAGAGAGCTGAGCCAGGGGGCTATCGAGGTCCAGCTGCGGCTCGAAGATCAGCCCATCCGGCGTCGACAGCGAGTCCGCGTCGGTGCTGATGTCCGCCACCGGAACGGCGGTGTCCCCCAGCACGTCGTCGAAGTCGGGAATATCGGCGTGCGCGCTGCCGACGAACAGCATGGTCATCCCCAGCGCCATGGACGCCGTTGCGGCCCGCCCGGCGCGACGCCGCTGCGGCCGGTTGCCAAGGCGAGAAGACACCAGCACCCCCTGAGTATGGGAATCACCTGAACTGAACGTGAGCAAAACTTAGCTGAAGGGTGGTCTCAGGTCAACTAATCGGGACCAGAATCCAGATAATAGGCAGCGACGCGTCACTCGTGGATTCACGGATTCCGGACGGCCCGCACCAAGGCGGGCCTTGCCCGGACACATCTGGCGCCGCTACGCCGGCACCGCCGGCGCGCCTACTGCCGCCACGTCACTCAACGGAGGCACCCGGGTGGCCCGCACGTAGACGGTGTCCCCCTCGGCCAGTGCGAGCGCTTCGGCGTCGCCGCGGGTGATCTGGGCGGTGAACGGCACTCCCGTGGCGGCGTTGGTGAGCTCGACCCGTACTTCGAAGCCCAAAGTCACCACCCGGTCGACGGTGGCACGCAAAACCCCGACCCCGTCGGCGCCGTCCACGGTGGCCGCGGACACCGCCATATCGGGGGTGCGGCCGACCCGGATGTCGTGCGGACGGACCAACGCTCCGTTGAGCGAGGACACCGCGCCCAAGAACGACATGACGAACGCGTTCGCCGGAGCGTCGTAAACCTCGGTCGGGGTACCGAGCTGCTCGATACGGCCCTGGTTCAGCACGGCGATCCGGTCCGCGACGTCCAGCGCCTCGGCCTGATCGTGGGTGACCAGCACCGTGGTGACATGCACCTCGTCGTGCAGCCGGCGCAGCCAGGCCCGCAGGTCTTCCCGGACCTTGGCGTCCAGCGCCCCGAACGGCTCGTCGAGCAGCAACACCTGCGGGTCCACCGCGAGGGCACGCGCCAGGGCCATCCGCTGACGCTGACCGCCGGACAACTGGTTGGGATAGCGGGTCTGAAAACCGCTGAGTCCCACCACTTCCAGCAGGTTGTCGACCTTTTCCTTGATCTCTGCCTTGGGCCGCTTGCGAATCTTGAGCCCGAACGCCACGTTGTCGCGCACCGTCATGTGCTTGAAAGCCGCGTAGTGCTGAAAGACGAATCCGATCCCGCGCCGCTGCGGCGGCACACCGGTGACGTCGACCCCGTTGATGGTGACCGTTCCGCTGTCCGGGTGATCCAGGCCGGCGATGGCCCGCAGCAGCGTCGACTTACCCGAGCCGCTGGGGCCCAGCAGCGCCGTCAGCGAACCCGACGGGACCGCGAAGTCGACGTTATCCAACGCGACGAAGTCGCCGTAGCGCTTGTTCGCCCCACGCACCGTGATTGCGTTGCTCATTTGTCTCCCTTTCCGGCCCGAACGTCGAGCACCACCTGAACGATCAAGACCAACACCGACACTGTCATCAGCAGCGTGGACAAGGCGTAGGCGCCGTATTCGGCGCCGCGGTTGTAGCGGTCAGAAACCAGCAACGTCAGCGTCTGGGATTTTCCGGGCAGGTTCGACGACACGATCAACACCGCACCGTACTCGCCGAGGGTGCGCGCCACCGTCAGCACGATCCCGTACGTCAGCCCCCAGCGGATCGACGGCAGCGTGATCCGCCAGAACGTCTGCCACCAGCTCGAGCCCAGCGTGGCCGACGCCTCTTCCATGTCGGTGCCCAGTTCGTGCAGCACCGGTTCGACTTCCCGGATCACGAACGGCAGCGTGACGAAGATGCTGGCCAGCACGATGCCGGGCAGACCGAAGATGATCTTGAAGCCCCAGTCGTTCTCGACGAAGCCCAACAGCCCAGCCGATCCCCACAGCACGACCAGCGCCACGCCGACGATCACCGGAGAGACCGCGAAGGGCAGGTCGATAATCGCCTGCAGTGCGCCCTTGCCGCGGAATTTATTGCGCGCCAACACCAATGCGGTCGGAATGCCGAAGATGACGTTCAGCGGCACCACGATGGCCACCACCAGCAGCGACAGCTGCAGCGCTGAGATGGCAGCCGGGGTGGAGATGTAGTCGAAGAACTGCCCGAACCCGGGCGCGAAGCTGCGCCACAGGATCAGCGACACCGGGACGACCAACAGCAGCCCGACGTAGGCCACCGCCAGGAACCGGAACAGATAGCGGAATTTTCGTGTCGACGTCATATCAGGACCTCTCCTGCCGCTTGCTCACGCGCGATCCCAGCACCCGCAACGCGAGCAGCACCAGGAAGGAAACCGCGAGCAGCACCAACGAGATCGCCGCCGCCCCGGTCCGGTCGTCGTTCTCGATCAGGGTGCGGATCCACTGCGAGGAAACCTCGGTCTTACCGGGCACCGCGCCACCGATCAACACCACCGAGCCGAACTCGCCGATCGCCCGGGAGAACGCCAGTCCCGCCCCCGTCAACAATGCCGGAGTCAGCGCCGGCAGCACCACGGCGCGGAAGATGGTCAGCCCGGAGGCACCCAGCGACGCGGCCGCTTCCTCGACCTCCCGGTCGATCTCCAGCAGCACCGGTTGCACCGACCGCACCACAAAGGGCAGCGTGACGAACGCCAACGCCAGGCCGACGCCCCAGGCGGTGTGCTGCAGGTGCACGTGCACCGGGCTGGCGGGGCCGTAGAGCGCCAGCATCACCAGGCTCGCGACGATGGTGGGCAACGCGAACGGCAGATCGATGATCACATCGATGAAGCGCTTGCCAAAGAAGTCGTCGCGCACCAGAACCCACGCGATCAACAGGCCGAACACCAGGTTGAGCACGGTGACGCCGGCCGCGATCGTCAGCGTCACCCGGAACGACTGCAGCGCCGCGTGCGAGGTGACCGCCAACTCGAAGGCGCGCCATCCACCGCCGCCGGCCTGCCAGGCGATCGCTGACAGCGGCGCCAACACGATCAGCGACAGCCACACCGTGGCGGCACCGACGCGCAGCGACACCCCTTCACGCCGGAACCTGGAGTGCGACCCGCCGTCGCCGAGCCGAGTCTCCTCGGTGACCGGTACGGCGCTCATCCGGTGACCCGGGTGTAGATCTTGGTGATGGCGCCGTTCGACTTGTCGAAGAGCGAGTTGTCGACAACGTCCCACCCGCCGAGATCGGCGATGGTCCACAGCTTGTCGGGATCCGGGAACGCGTTTCGGAATTCCTCGGCGATGCTCGGGTCGGCCGGACGGAACCCGGCTTCGGCCCACAGCCGCTGCGCCGCCGACGTGTACTGGAAATTCTTGAACGCGGTGACGGTGTCAAGGTGGCGACTGGAGGTCACCACAGCCAACGGGTTTTCGATCTTGAAGGTCTGCGACGGGTTGACGTGCTCCACCGGCTTGCCCTTGCGCTCGACCGCGATAGCCTCGTTCTCATAGCTGATCAGCACGTCGCCACTGCCCTGCAGGAACACGTCGGTGGCCTCGCGACCGGAGCCCGGGCGCAGCTTGAAATGGTCACCGACCAGCTTCTCGATGAAGTCCAGGCCGGCCTGCGGGTTCTTGCCTCCCTCGCTCTTGACGGCGTAAGGAGCCAGCAGATTCCATTTGGCAGATCCAGAACTCAGCGGGCTGGGGCTGATCACCTCGACCCCGGGCCGCAATAGGTCGTCCCAGTCGTTGATGTGCTTGGGGTTGCCCTGCCGCACTACCAAAGTCACCACCGAACCGAACGGGATACCCCTGGTGACATCGGCGTTCCAGTCCTCGGCGACCTTGCCGGCCTTCACCAATCGGGTGACGTCGGGTTCCACCGAGAAGTTCACGATGTCAGCGGGTTTGCCGCTGGCGACCCCGCGGGACTGATCGCCCGATGCGCCATATGAGGTGACGACCTGAACGTCGGCGCCCTCCTCGGTGTTGTAGAAGGCTGGGATCACCTTGCTCCAGCCGGGTTCTGGAACCGCGTATGCCACCAGCGTCAGGGTGGTGTGCGCTTCGGAGCGCTCGCCACCTCCGACGACATCGCTGGGTCCGCCGCCACACCCGGCGAGTGTGGTGACTGCCATGGCGGTGGCCAGGGCCAGCGCGATGCTCCGCGCGATGGTGTTGGGCATTGATGACCTTTCGTGCGATCCGTATCGACGTCGGCAAGAATGCTTGTCCGTCGGATCGCGAAAGGCGTTCGATTCTCCAGAACGTGCGTCAACAAAGACGACACCGGTACGCCGACGGGTGCGGTATCAGCGACAACAGTGCAGGTCGGCCACAGCGGAAGTGATCACGGCGAGCTTCGGGAACGCCAAAAACTGGCGCTGCCGGTCACCGGTCGCTGCGAACATGCGGGGAAGCATAACAGAGGCCGGGGCGGGCAGCGTCCAGCCCGGTGCAGCGGGCCTAGCGGGTCAGCAACCAGCTGACGATCACCAGCACAATCAGCCCGACCAGCACCAACGTCACCTGCGAACGAGGCATCAGCGGACCCCACCGTCGCGACCGTGCCGGACTCGTTCCCGCACCCGAATTCCCTCTCCCAGCACCGCGTCCAGCGCCGAGGCAAGACCGTAGGCCAGCAACAGCACCACCGGCATCACCACCGCGGTCTGTACCACGAAACCGAGGCCCGACAGCCACAGCTCAACACCGTCCCACCAGCCCAGGAAGCCCACCACCCCCATAACCTTAGCGGCGATCGCAAGTGCGGCGAAGCGGGTCGCCGCCGTGGCCGTGGCGAGCCTGCGGCCGGAGCCACGATCGGCCGATCCGGGTAGACGTGCGGCATGCCGCCAGAGATGATGACGGCATGGACCTGCACACCCCGCCGGGCGATGCACCCGCCAAGACCGCCTCGGAGACCCCCGCGTCCACCGGAGGCACCAGCACCGCGGCTCCGACGCCACCCCCGTTGTCGGCGACCGCCCCAGTGCCGTATGCGGCGACACCGAGTTCGGTCCGCAATCCGTTTCCCCCGATCGCCGACTACGCGTTTCTGTCGGACTGCGAGAACACCTGCCTGATCTCGGCAGCGGGATCGGTGGAGTGGATGTGCCTGCCGCGCCCGGACTCCCCCAGCGTCTTCGGTGCGCTGTTGGACCGCAGCGCCGGACATTTCCGGCTCGGGCCCTACGGGGTGTCGGTGCCCGCGGCCCGCCGCTACCTGCCCGGAAGTCCGATCATGGAAACCACGTGGCAGACCCACACCGGCTGGCTGATCGTGCGGGACGCGCTGGTGATGGGCAAATGGCACGACATCGACGCACGATCGCAGACTCACCGGCGCACCCCCACCGACTGGGACGCCGAGCACATCCTGCTGCGCACGGTGCGTTGCGTCAGTGGCACCGTCGAGCTGACCATGAGCTGCGAGCCGGCGTTCGACTATCACCGCACCAGCGCCACCTGGGAATACTCGGCCAACGCCTACGGCGAGGCGATCGCGCGGGCCCGGCAGAATCCGGATGCCCATCCGACCCTGCGACTGACAACGAATCTGCGGCTGGGACTGGAGGGCCGTGAAGCCCGGGCCCGCACCCGGCTGACCGAGGGGGATGACGTCTTCGTGGCCTTGAGCTGGTCGAAACACCCCGCGCCGCAAAGCTATGCCGAAGCCGCAGACAAGATGTGGAACACCACCGAATGCTGGCGGCAATGGATCAACATCGGCAACTTCCCCGACCATCCGTGGCGCTCGTACCTGCAGCGCAGCGCGCTGACGCTGAAGGGTCTGACGTACTCGCCGACCGGGGCACTGCTGGCTGCGCCCACCACATCGCTGCCGGAAACGCCTCAGGGCGAACGGAATTGGGACTACCGATACAGCTGGGTGCGCGACTCGGCATTCACGCTGTGGGGCCTGTACACACTGGGCCTAGACCGCGAGGCCGACGACTTCTTCTCGTTCATCGCCGACGTGTCCGGCGTGAACAACGGACAACAACACCCGTTGCAGGTGATGTACGGCGTCGGCGGGGAGCATGAACTGGTCGAGCAGGAGTTGGACCACCTGTCCGGCTACGACAACGCCCGTCCGGTGCGAATCGGCAATGGCGCCTACAACCAGCAACAGCACGACATCTGGGGCACCATGCTGGACTCGGTCTACCTGCACGCCAAGTCTCGCGAGCAGATCCCAGAAACCCTGTGGCCGGTGCTGAAACGTCAGGTGGAAGAGGCCATCAAGCACTGGCGCGAACCCGACCGAGGCATCTGGGAGGTGCGCGGCGAACCGCAGCACTTCACCTCGTCGAAGGTGATGTGCTGGGTGGCGCTGGACCGCGGGTCGAAACTGGCCGAACTGCAGGGCGCGGTCTCCTACGCCAAGCAGTGGCGGGCGATCGCCGAGGAGATCAAGGCCGACGTGCTGGCCAACGGAGTGGATTCCCGCGGCGTGCTGACCCAGACTTACGGCAGCACCGCACTGGACGCATCGTTGCTGCTGGTGGTGCTGACCCGCTTCCTGCCGGCCGACGATCCGCGGGTGCGCGCCACCGTCATGGCGATCGCCGAAGAACTCACCGAAGACGGCCTGGTGCTGCGCTATCGCACCGAGGAGACCGACGACGGGCTGTCCGGCGCCGAGGGCACCTTCACCATCTGCTCGTTCTGGCTGGTATCGGCACTGGTGGAGATCGGCGAGGTGAGCCGGGCCAAGCACCTGTGTGAGCGGCTGCTGTCGTTCGCCAGCCCGTTGCATCTCTACGCCGAGGAGATCGAGCCCCGCACCGGCCGGCACTTGGGCAACTTCCCGCAGGCCTTCACCCACCTGGCGCTGATCAACGCGGTCGTCCACGTGATTCGGGCCGAGGAGGAGGCCGACTCCACCGGCGGTTTCCAGCCCGCGAACGCGCCGATGTAGTGCGCTTGTCACGCCGGTCCCGCCTCTACCCGCTGATGTTGCGCACCTTGTCCAACATCGCGCGGGCCAGGTCAGCGGCGGTGCTGTCCCCCGCAGGTGGCGCCCCCGAGTGTTCCTCCTCGTCGACGAACCAGAACACGTCGACATCGACGACACAGTTCACCCGCGCCGCGAGCGCCCGCGAAACCCGTAGTCCCGCCTCGCCATCCACGCTGGTTCGCACCGTGGCCACCAATACCGCGTCCTGGTCGGAGACGTCGGTGATCTCACCGCTGGCCTCGTCGTCAGTCCCGCTGTCCCGCGTCACCACTACCCCGTCACAGCTGCCCCACTGCTGAGCGAACTTCTCGAAGAGCGCGTCGGCGTCTGCGGAACTGTCCAGCGCGATCACCGCCTCGGCCACCCCGGTCAGCGGCGAATCCTCGTCGCTTGAGCTGTCCCAGAACTCGTGGGCCACGTCGCGCACCGTCGCGACGCTGTAAACGCTGCGCTGGCCGCCCACCGCTGCACCGACGCAGTCTCCCGGCTCCGCCGATGCCCAGGCGTCGGGCAGATCGTCGAGGCCGCCGAACCGCGGCGGCAGGGTGAGATCACTGCGGAAAGGCCGGCCGGTCAGCTTCGACAGCTCTGAGTCGTCGAGCAGGACCTGACGGACCGCCATCCCGGTCACGGGCGTCGGCGCCAATCCGGGGGCGGGCCGGACGGTTCCGGCAACCACCGTGGTGCACCCACCGGCCAACAGCGCGACTGCCGCAGCGCCCGCCGCGACTGCGCCTGCCCGGACGGCCACTACTTCTTGGCCTTATCCCCGGCAGAGCCCCCACTGTCGGTCGACAGCGCCGCGACGAACGCCTCCTGCGGCACGTCGACCCGGCCGATGGTCTTCATCCGCTTCTTGCCCTCTTTCTGCTTCTCCAGCAGTTTGCGCTTACGGGTGATGTCACCGCCGTAGCACTTGGACAGCACGTCCTTACGGATGGCCCGGATGTTTTCGCGGGCAATGATTCTCGAGCCGATCGCGGCCTGCACCGGAACTTCGAACTGCTGACGCGGAATCAGTTCCTTGAGCTTGGTGGTCATCTTGTTGCCGTAGGCCGAAGCCGAGTCTTTGTGGACGATCGCACTGAACGCGTCCACCGCCTCGCCCTGCAGCAGGATGTCGACTTTGACCAAGTCGGCCTCCTGCTCGCCGGCCTCTTCGTAGTCCAGGCTGGCGTAGCCCCGCGTGCGCGACTTCAGCGAATCGAAAAAGTCGAAGATTATCTCGCCCAACGGCATCGTGTAGCGCAGTTCGACACGTTCCGGAGAGAGGTAGTCCATGCCGCCGAGTTCCCCACGGCGAGACTGGCACAGTTCCATGATGGTGCCGACGAACTCGCTCGGGGCGATCACGGTGGTCTTGACGACCGGCTCAAAGACGGTGCGGATCTTGCCTTCCGGCCAGTCCGACGGGTTGGTGACGACGATCTCGCTGTTGTCTTCAGCGATCACCCGGTAGACAACGTTGGGCGAGGTTGAGATCAGGTCGAGGTTGAACTCGCGTTCCAGCCGCTCTCGGGTGATCTCCATGTGCAGCAGGCCCAGGAAGCCGCACCGGAAGCCGAAGCCCAATGCCACCGAGGTTTCCGGCTCGTAGGTCAGGGCAGCATCGTTGAGCTGCAGTTTGTCCAGCGCCTCGCGCAGGTTCGGGTAGTCAGACCCGTCGACCGGGTAGAGCCCGGAATAAACCATGGGCTTGGGCTCGCGGTATCCGGTGAGCGCCTCGGTGGCCCCGCCCCGGGCAGTGGTGACGGTGTCGCCGACCTTCGATTGACGCACGTCCTTCACACCGGTGATCAAGTAACCCACCTCGCCCACGCCAAGGCCCTTGGTGGCCTTGGGTTCCGGGGAGACGATGCCGACCTCGAGCAGCTCGTGGGTGGCACCGGTGGACATCATCGCGATCTTCTCGCGAGGGGTGATCTTGCCATCGACGACCCGGACATACGTGACCACTCCGCGGTAGATGTCATAGACGGAGTCGAAGATCATCGCCCGTGCCGGCGCGTCGGCGTCGCCGGTGGGCGCCGGCACCTGCTTCACCACTTCGTCGAGCAACTCGGCCACGCCTTCGCCGGTCTTACCGGAGACTTTCAGCACGTCTTCGGGCTCGCACCCGATGATGTGGGCCAGTTCCGCGGCGTAACGCTCCGGGTCGGCCGCGGGCAGGTCGATCTTGTTGAGCACCGGGATGATCGTGAGCTCACGGTCCAGCGCCAGGTACAGGTTCGCCAGGGTCTGGGCTTCGATGCCCTGGGCGGCGTCGACCAGCAGAATGGCGCCCTCGCAGGCCTCCAGCGCGCGCGACACCTCGTAGGTGAAGTCGACGTGACCGGGGGTGTCGATCAGGTGCAGCACGTAGTCGCCGGCTTCAGCTCCGTTACGCGGGCCCGTCTCCGGGTCGTCCTTGACCGTCCAGGGCAGCCGAACGTTCTGCGCCTTGATGGTGATGCCGCGTTCCCGCTCGATGTCCATTCGGTCCAGGTACTGGGCACGCATCGATCGGTCGTCGACGACGCCGGTGAGCTGCAGCATCCGGTCGGCCAGGGTGGATTTGCCATGGTCGATGTGGGCGATGATGCAGAAGTTCCGTATCTGCGCCGGCGCGGTGAAGGTCTGGTCGGCGAAACTGCTGATGGGGATCTCCTGGTGAGGCGAGTTGTGGCGTTACCAGGGTATCGAGTCGAGCCGGTGCGGACCCAATCGCACCGGCCCGGGGCCACCCCGCCGGCGCCGTCGCATGTGAACCGCACACCCTGGAGCCGAGCAGGTGGCCCACCCGGCTCCAGGTGGACTTCGGAAGAGGCCAGGCCCGGCAAGGCGAAACCCCCGGAGACCGGCGGGTTCACATGGTCGTCGCAACACTCTCGATGAGAGGTTGCGGCGACCATGTCGTTTTCGGAGGACTGTGCGCGGTTCGGTGACCAGCTAGCAAGGTTGGTCGATGCCGGGGTTGCGGTGAAGGAGGCTGCGGTCGCAGTCGGTCTATCCCGTGATCGGTGTTATGCGATTCTGCGGTCGATCGGCCGGCCTGCCGGGCAGGCGCGGGGTCCTGGCAAGTGCGGTGATCAGCGTGGGGTTGCTGACCGGGACGTCATCGTGGCCGTATTCGACGAGACGGGTTCGATCAACCAGGCGGCGAAAGCATGTGGGGTGTCGCATTCGGTGGCGCGCCGAATATTGGTCGCCGAGAATCTGGTCACCAGCGAGAAGATCTTGCCGAGGGGCAAGCCCGAGGCCAAACGCCGTTGCCTGGAGCTGATCGCGGCGGGCTGGTCAACCGCGCGGGCAGCTCGTGAGGTCGGTGTGAACCAGCGGACCGCGCGGGACTGGCGCCAGGGGATCCGCCACACCCACAACATGCGGATCTACCCCGATGGCCGGGTCGTGGACTACAACCGCCAGACCGTTTACAAACAATCCGTGACTCATGTGACCTGCGATGACACCGCGCGGCCGGCAATCGATGGCCGGTATCTGTCGATCGAGGACCGGGTAGCGATCGCCGACGGACTCCTCGGGAAGGAGTCACAGCAGACGATCGCCGATCGGATCGGTAAGAACGTCTCCACCGTCTCGCGGGAAGTCCGCAGGCACAGTATTGATGGCCGGTATCTGCCGTATCAGGCCGACCGTGTGGCAGCAGCGGCCCGGGCGCGGCCCAAGGCGTCCAAACTGGTGGTGAACACGGTCCTGCGGGAGGCGGTTGAGGAAGGCTTGTCGCGCAAGCTGTCACCGGAGCAGATCTCGCACCGCCTGCGCCGGGATCATCCCGACGACGAGAGTATGTGGGTGAGCCACGAGACGATCTACCAGGCCCTGTACTTCCAGGCGCGAGGTGGCTTGAAACGAGAAGTGCAGCATGCACTTCGGACTGGACGAACGAGACGTAAACCGCATCGCAAAGAAGGTGAGCGGTATCAGCGGTTCACCGACCCGATGGTGATGATCAGCGACCGCCCCGCTGAGGTCGAAGACCGAGCGGTGCCCGGGCATTGGGAAGGTGACCTGATCACCGGTGAGAAGAACCAGACCGCGATCGGCACCCTCGTCGAGCGAGCGACCCGCTACACGATGCTGCTGCACCTACCAGGCGGGCACGATGCCGACTCCGTGCGCGATGCCCTGATCGCGGCGATTAAGGACCTACCCGATCACCTGCGCGGATCACTGACCTGGGACCAAGGCGCTGAGATGGCGCGGCACAAGCAGTTCAGCATGGCCACCGACATGGCCGTGTACTTCTGCGACCCGGCCAGCCCCTGGCAGCGTGGCAGCAACGAGAACACCAACGGACTGCTGCGACAGTACTTCCCCAAAGGCACCGATCTGAGCGTCTACGGACCCGAAGACCTCGAACACGTCGCCCAAGAACTCAACGGCCGCCCACGCAAAACGCTCGGCTGGGATACCCCAGCCGAGCGTCTGCGTGATCTACTACTGGCCAATTAACCACCAGTGTTGCGACGACCCCTTGAAACCGCCACCGGCACCCAGTCCCGGGGGTTTGCGCTTAGCACCGGTTTACATGTCGAGCCCGAACCCGAAGTACCCGCCCAGATCTGCCAGGCCGGCCTCGAAGAAATTGGTGAAGTCGGCGAAGACGCCGTCACCGGCCAGCCCGTCGATGATCCCGCTTTCCGAACCGAACAGGTAGTTGCCGGCGTCTTCGAGCTGAATCTCGTCACCACCGGTCATCAGTGCGAACAACAAGACGTTGCTGGCGTCGTAGAACTGCGTCAGCGCACCGTTGAACAAGCTGTAGGAGCCCGGGTCCGAAGACATTTCGCTTTCCCAATTCGGGCCGAACAGCATGGCCGCGAAGGTCGCGTTATCCGCCAAGTCGTCTGCGGAAATGGTGCTGAACGACAGCGGGTCAGCGAGCGTGGGCGCGCCGGGGGTGATCAGGTCGCTGTCGACACCCGACGCCGAGGCCTGGGCTCCGAAGAGCCAGTTCATCGACTGAACCTGACCCAACAGGATGTTGCTGAAGTCCGGAAGGTTGTCGGTCTCCTCGTCGGCGGCGGCCGCCAACGGCGCCAACGCGAGTGCCGCACCAGCGACAAAACTGCCGATCACGCCGAATTTACGCATGTTGATCCCCCAAAATCCCCTACATACTGGCCGGCGGCTAATTTTCCCGTCCCCACCGGCGGCTCCCCCCAGCAACGTTGCTGTAAGCCGGGTTAAATCTAACAAGCACCTGTGACTAACGCAAGTGAATGTTCACTTTCACTTTGGTTTCCTCGAGCCCTTGCCCCATGCTGGGCCCGCAGTGAGCGGGATTTACGCACGTCGGCGCGTTTCATGGGCCACAAAATGGGCGGCGCATTACACAGCGTTGGATGATGAGGAAATTTTCAAGTGAACGACCGGCCCGACGCTGCCGCAGCCGACGGAACCCCCGGAGACGATCCTCCGGGGGTTCGGCTTCGGGCGGCGGCTAGGAGTCGAAGACGCCGAAGTAGCCCAGCAGGTCGCCCCAGGCGAACTGGAAATAGCTCATGGCTTCCGCCCAGCCGGTGTCGGCGCCGTTGGCGATGGCCTCCATGCTGCTCCCGCCGAACAGGTCGCCGGTGCCGCCGTCCCAGTCGAGCACGGCGCCGTTGTTCATCATCGCGTACAGCAGCGAGTTGATGCCGTCGTCCAACGGGACCATCGCACCGTTGAAGACGCTGTAGGCACCGCGCCGGCGGCGAAGCCACCGACGACGACGATTTTGCGAATGTTCATGTTCAATGCCTTTCGCGATGTCTCTTTGGGCCGTAGTCCGCCCCAGGAGCCCCCCGGCCCCCTCACTGAAAGCCACAGGGACTCTGTCAGTTTCACTACTCCGGTTGCGATGTAGACGCTGCGTGATAGTTGCGCAAATCCATATACCTCCTGATAGCCCCTCGGTGCATAAGAAGACCCGGGCGATCACCCCCCGACTCAGCCAAAGGCATCAGCTGCCGGCGAACGCGTTGCCGTACATGCCGTTCCGGGCGGTGACTTACCCCAGCTCAAGCACCCCCGGAGGAAGGCCAAGACCCTCCCCAGACTGCAGTTTTCGGCGACTTCCACTCCCCGATTGAGATCTTCCGTCCGGCTGACGCCCCGGATGTAGCTGCGCCGGCCCGGTGAAAAGAAGCCCCCGGTTAATCAATATTCCCGTACCGTACGCCGATGGGTCTCTGCGGACAACACAAGTGGCGCTTCAGTTTTCGTACAGATTCCTGTGCCTTTTGGTTACGTTGGCGTCAAGGAAACGCCGCCGCTGAGACGGCGTCGCGGCGGCCGGAAACCAGTGCCAGAAACGGGTTTCGCCTATGCTGCGAGCATGGCTTCCCCGCGGAAGACCCCATGGCAGTCGGTGCAGCGATTCGCAGAGAACCTGGTGTTCAACGAAGCCCCACGGTTCATCCGCCAACTCGAGCAGGCACCGCAGGTACAGCAGCGCATCCAGCGCGGTATCGAGCAGGGCATCAGGATCGGTCTGGACATCCTCAGCGGCGCGACCTCGGAGCCGGCTACGGAGATCGCCGCCGGCCGTCCAGTGACCGACAGCAGTGTTCCCACCGCGCACCGGGCACGCCGGCTCGTCTACGCCCCCGACCTCAACGGTCGCGCGGACCCCGGCGAGATCGTCTGGACCTGGGTGGCCTACGAGGACATTGCGGGCCAGGGGCCCTTACAAGGAGAAGACCGGCCGGTGTTGGTCGTCGGCCGCGACCGCAACATGCTGCTGGGCCTGATGCTGTCCAGCAGGCAACGGCATGCCGAGGACCCGAACTGGGTCGGCATCGGCGCGGGCAGCTGGGATGACGCTCACCGGGTCAGCTGGGTGCGGCTTGACCGGGTGCTAGACGTGCCCGAGGAGTCGATCCGGCGCGAAGGCGCCATTCTGGAGCGTTCGGCGTTCGATGTGGTGGCAGCTCGACTGCGCAGCGACTACGCGTGGAGCTGACGCTGCAACCGGCTAGCCCTGGGCGATGTAGTCGCGCAGTTGCTCGTGCTCGGCTTGCAACTCTTCCATTCGAGACTTGACGACGTCGCCGATGCTGACGATCCCGGCCAACCGGCCGTTTTCGAGCACCGGTATGTGACGCGCACGGTGCTCGGTCATCAACATGCTGACCTCGTCGGCGGTGTCGGTCTTGGCGCAGGTCGCCACCAGGCGGGTCATGATGGCCGACACCGGCCGAGCCAACAGACTGGCGCCGTGGACGTGCAGCTGGCGTACCACGTCACGCTCGGAGGCCACCCCCTCCAGGCCCTCATGTCCGATCACCACCATCGCCCCGATGTTGTGCTCAGCCAAGCCCGCCAGCAACTCCATGACCGTGGCATCGGGGTGGATGGTCACTACCGCCGCACCCTTGTTCCGTAATACGTCCGCGATCCGCATCGAAGCCTCCCGCCGCAGTGATCTGCTTCACACCAGGCTAGGCCATTTGGCCGAACAGGGGGCGCCGAAAGCAAAACTCGGCCGATCCCGTGGCGCGCGGGCGGCATCTGTGGCATATGTGACGTCATGACGATCGAGATCACCCTGCTGGGCACCGGAAGTCCGATCCCCGACCCGAACCGCGCCGGCCCGTCGACCCTGATCCGAGCCGGGGGCCAGCAACTGCTGGTCGACTGCGGACGCGGTGTTCTGCAGCGTCTGGCCGCGGCTGGGGCCTCGGCCAGCAGTCTGTCGGCGCTGCTGCTCACCCACCTGCACAGTGACCACATCGCCGACCTGGGCGACCTACTGATCACCCGCTGGGTCACCACCTTCACGCCCGACGCTCCGCCGCTGCCAGTCATCGGACCACCGGGCACCGCAGAGGTCGTTGAGGCGACTCTGCGCGCCTTCGGTCACGACATCGGCTACCGCATTGCTCACCACGACGATCTGACCGCCCCTCCCCCGGTCGACGTGCAGGAATACACCACCGGACTGGTCTGGGACCGCGACCAGGTGCGGATCACCGTGGCGCCCACCGACCACCGGCCGGTGACACCTACCATCGGCTTCCGAATCGAGCACTCCGACGACACCGGGACCGCCTCGGTGGTGATGGCCGGCGACACCGTGCCCTGCGACAGCCTCGACGAGCTGGCGGCCGGAGCCGGTGCGTTGGTGCACACCGTCATCCGCAGCGACCTGATCGCGTTGCTGCCCCAGCAGCGCATCCGCGATATCTGCGACTACCACTCCTCGGTGGCCCAGGCTGCCGCGACCGCCAAACGGGCCGGGGCGGGCATTCTGGTGCTGACCCACTATGTGCCCGCCATCGCGCCCGGGCAGGAAGAGCAGTGGCGGGCGCTGGCCGCCGCGGAGTTCGACGGGCCGATCGAACTCGGCGACGACCTGCACCGAGTCGAGGTGACCGCCCGCAGCTGAGGCGAGTTGGGGAGTTACCGAACCAGCTGGTACCCTGAACAGCTGTTGCTCCCGCCTCGGGAGGCAAACCCAACTCAAGCTTTTGCGAAGGAATTACTCCGTGGCCAACATCAAGTCGCAGGTGAAGCGCAACCGGACCAACGAGCAAGCCCGGCTGCGCAACCAGTCGGTGAAGTCGGCGGTGCGCACCGCGATCCGTGCCTTCCGCGAGGCCGCCGCCGCCGGCGACAAGGACAAGGCCGGCGTGCTGCTGGTCTCGACCAGCCGCAAGCTGGACAAGGCCGCCAGCAAGGGCGTCATCCACAAGAACCAGGCCGCCAACAAGAAGTCGGCGCTGGCGAAGGCGCTCAACCAGCTCTGACCTAGCGGATAGCCCGCAAGCGCAGGCCCCTGATTCCACCCGGAACAGGGGCCTTCGTGTTGCCTGGATCAGCGGTCGGCCAACTCGGCGACGCCGCGTACCGCGGCCTCCAAGGCGTAGTCGGCGTCGGCAGCGGCGCCCTTGACGTCGGCGTTGAGGGCGGCCACCAGCCGCACCGCTGCCGCTATCGTTCCCGGCGACCAAAACCGGGCCTGCTTCTGCGCCTTCTGCACCCGCCAGGGCGGCATGCCCAAGTCACCGGCCAGCCGGTAGGGGTCACCGGACTTGGCCCGCACCCGCGCGATGGTGTGAATCGCTTCGGCCAGCGCGTCGGCCAGCACCACATGCGGTTCGCCACGGATCATCGCCCAGCGCAGAGCCTCGGTGGCACCGGCGAGGTCGCCCACGACCGCCCGATCGGCGACGTCGAACCCTTTCACCTCGGCTTTGCCGCTGTGATAGCGGCGCACGGCGATGGCGTCGACGTGCCCGCCGGTGTCCGCGACCAGCTGCGAGCAGGCCGAGGCCAGTTCGCGGATGTCCGAACCCACCGCATCGAGCAGCGCCGTCACGCATGCGTCGTCGACCCGGACCTTGAGCCCGCGGAACTCGGCACGCACAAAGTCAGCACGCTCAGCGGCCTTAGTGATGCGCGCACAGGTGTGCACTTCGGCGCCGAGTTCCCGCAACTGCCCGGCCAGCGCCTTGGCCCGACCCGCACCCGAATGCACCACCACCAGCACGGTGCCCGGCGGGACATCCTCGGCCGTGGCAGCGATCAGCGCCACCGCCTCCTTGCCTGCTTCGGCCGCGGCCTCGAGCACCACCACCCGTTCGTCCGCGAACAGCGAGGGGCTCAGCAGCTCGGCGAGTTCGCCCGCCTCGACCTCACCGGCACGCAACCGGTCAACCGGGATATCGGTGCTGCCGGCCTGCGCCCGCACCCCGGCAAGCACCTGGCCAACGGCCCGTTCGACCAGCAGTTCCTCGTCCCCAAGGATCAGATGCAGTGGCGAAACCGATTGGCTCACCCGCCAATCGTGTCACGCTGCACCGACTCCCGCCCAGCCGGTCAACACCTGCGCGGCCGACCACGCCAGCAGGCACAGCCCCAATGCGGCCAGCACCCGGCGGCACCACCGCCATCGCCAACAGATCACCACCAGGACTGCTGCTGCGCCGACCCCGACGACGCCCGCTGCGCCCTGCGGCACCGGCACGGTGGCGGCGGGGAGTCCGCCCGCCCAGCGTGCGACACGGCACACCCACCACAACTCCGGTCCGGTGAAACGGATCAACAGGTAGGCGCCTGCCGGCCACCACCCGCACAGCACCGCGGCCGCGCTGCCGAGCACGGTGATCGGCGCGACCAGCGCCGCAACCGCAAGGTTGGCCACTGTACTGACCAGGCTGAGCCGGCCGGAGATACCGGCGATCAACGGCGCGGTGACCAGGTTGGCCGCCCACGCCACGCAGACCGCGGCGGCCAGCGGTCGAGGCCAGCCATGCGCCTCCAGCCGGGCCGTCCAGACCGGCGCGAGGAGCACCAGCGCCGCGGTGGCCACCACCGACAGCGCGAAACCGACGTCGACCGCCAGGTGCGGGGCCAACGCCAGCAGCACCAGCACACTGGCTGCCAGACTCGGCACCGCCTGACGGTTGCGAGCTGACAGCACGCCCAACAGCGCAATGGCGCCCATCACCGCCGCCCGCAACACGCTGGCGGTGGGCTGCACGACGATCACGAATGCGACCAAGGCGCCCCCGGCCAGTACCGCGGCGGCCCGCGGCCCGACCAGCCGCGCTGAAAACAGCACCGCACCGCACACGATCGTCACGTTGGCCCCGGAGACCGCCATCAGATGCGTCAACCCCGCGGCCCGAAAGTCCCGGCCGGTGGCGGCCGTGATCGCGGTGGTGTCGCCGAGCACCAACGCGGGCAGCATCCGGGCCTGCTCGGCGGGCAGCACTCGCGTGGCGGCGGCCGCGAACCGGGCCCGAACCCGATGCGCTGCCCGCGCCACGGGCCCGGGCTGCCCGCGCACCGGAGCGCCGCTGGCGGTGAGCATCGCCACCGACAGATCCCGCCGAGCTGGGCGGGCGACCTTGGCGCGGAACGTCATCGACTGGCCGACCATCACCTCGCCGAATTCGACGCCGGAGGCGAATACCAGCACCCGGCCCGAAGCGACGGCGTCGTCGAGGCGCTGCAAGGTGGCCCGGAACATCACTCGCCGGGCGCCGGCGGGCAGTGGACTCTCATTCGGGGTGACCGTCACCGCCGCGGTGGTGCCGAACAACGCCGCGATCGGGTGGTGCTCGACGGCGGCGGTACGCAAGGCAACAGCCCATCCGAAGCCCGCACCCGCCATCGATGCCGCGGCAATCGCCGCACCCACCAACCGCCGGCCCGGGTGCCCCCGCCGTCCGGCGGACCGACCCAGCACGCCCGCGGCCACAGCCAGCAGGGCACACAGCACGGCCAGCACGCCGCCGATCTGCCACTGGATGCCGGCCGCGGTGATCAGCCAGCCCACCACCGCCGCCGGCACCAGCCGAACGTCGAGGCGAGCCGTCGGCGCCGGTTCGGTCGCTGGCGACGTCACACTCAGACACGAACCAGGGCACGCAGCTTCTCCAGGCGCGCCGGGCCGATTCCGTCAACGTCGCCGAGCTGATCGACGCGGGTGAACTTCCCGTGACTGTCGCGCCAGGCCACGATCGCCGCCGCGGTCACCGGCCCCACCCCGGGCAGGGCGTCGAGTTGCTCGACCGTCGCGGTATTGAGGTTGACCGGCTCGCCCGGTTCCTGGTGGGGCTCTGGACCGGTGGGGACCGTGCTGGTGCGGGGTGCTGCCGGTCCCGGCGAGCCGGCACGCACCGAACTGCCCAGCACCGGCAGTCCCGCCGGCGGCGCCAGACCGACCACGATCTGTTCGCCATCGACTAAGGGCCGGGCCAGATTCAGTCCGACCGTATCCGCACCGTCGAGGGCCCCGCCGGCCGCGGTCAGGGCATCGGCGATGCGCGATCCGGGCGACAACGTCGCCAGGCCCGGCTTCTGCACCAGACCGACCACGCTGACCACGACCTGCTCGGCGGTCGGTGCCGCGGCGCCGGCGGCCGCTTCGTCGGTGCGCGGGCCGGCTGTCGAAACCATCTCCACCGGAGGCAGTTTCGCGCTCAGCACCGGCGCCGGCTGATCACGCAGCACGGTAAACACCGTGATGAGCACCGCCACCGCGGCGATCACCGCCAAGGCGATCGCCGCAGCTTTGCCTGGGTCGGCCCGCACTTTGCCAAGCCAGCCCGCGTCGGCCGCGCCGTCCGGAAGCCAATGCGGCAGCAACGAATTCTGGTCATGGTCGTCGTCGGTGTCGGCGGTGCGCTCACCACAGTCGGGTTCCGGAAGCAGTCCGAGCCGACGCTGCAGCCGCTCTGCGGGTGGTTCTGGTGCCATGCGCCGACGGTAGGCGCCGGCACGGTCCCTCCGGCTCGCTCAGTGCTCGATCCACACTGATCTGTGGATCAACCGCAGACTGTGCGCAACCAGCGGTGGCGCTAGGAATTCAGCCACTCCCCGACGTCTTGGGAGATACCCGACGACGGCGCATAGCGGACCTTGGCCGCGGTAACCCCGGTGGGCAGCGCGAAGACCACGCAACCGGTGTTCGACGAGCCGGCGGGGATCAGGAACCAGCCGTAGGCGAAGTCCTTGCACTCGGTCACGGTGGCGAAATCGGCGTGGTAGTTCTGGTCGTCAGAACCCACCACCGTGACGTCGCTGTTGCTGTTGCCGACGATGGTCGTCGTCCCGGCGTTCTCGATCCGCAGCTTGGTCGCGAGATAGGTCTTGCCCGCCGTGCCCCAGCCGTTCGGGACGGTCGCCGGTGCGATCACCTCCGTCAACGTCACGGCGATCTTCTGCCCGCCGATGCGCATCAAGTCCAGCGTTTGGCCGATGTGCGCGGGCGGTCGCGGGGCCGGTGTCTGCCGGGCCCCCGGCGATGAGTCCGACTGGGGCTTCTCCGCGGTCCCCGCCGAGCACGACACGAGAGACAAGACCAGGACACAGAGCGCGACGAGCCACCGTCTCATGCGGTCCAGCCTACAAAAGCGCACGCTACGCCCTCCCCCGAACCGCCGCGGAAGTGGCGATTAGGGTGCATACCAACCGTGAGTTCACCCAACCAACCGGGAGGTCGACGTGAGACTGGCACTGAGCGCGGAGGAGGCAGCGTTCCGCGACGAAATGCGGACCTTCTTCACCACCGAGATCCCGGCTGACATTCGCGAACGCAGCCGGTTGGGTCATTCGAACTTTCCCGACGACATCGTCACCACCCAGCGCATCCTCAACGCCAACGGCCTGGCGGTACCGAACTGGCCGGTCGAGTGGGGCGGCAAGGACTGGACGCTGACCCAGCACCAGATCTGGCACGACGAGATGCAGCTGGCGTCGGTGCCCGAACCGCTGACCTTCAACGCCAAGATGGTCGGCCCGGTCATCGCGGAATTCGGCTCCCAGGAGATCAAGGAACGCTTCCTGCCCGCCACCGCCAACCTGGACATCTGGTGGTGCCAAGGCTTCTCCGAGCCAGAAGCCGGCTCCGACCTGGCAAGCCTGCGCACCACAGCGGTGCGTGACGGCGACAGCTACATCGTCAACGGGCAGAAGACCTGGACCACGCTCGGCCAGTACGCGGACTGGATCTTCTGCCTGGTGCGAACCGACCCGCAGGCACCCAAGAAACAGGCTGGCATCTCCTTTTTGCTGTTCCGGGTCGACACACCGGGTGTGACCATGCGGCCGATCAAGCTGATCGACGGCGGCTACGAGGTCAACGAGGTGTTCTTCTCCGACGTGCGGGTGCCCGCCGATCAGCTGGTCGGTGAGGAGAACCACGGCTGGACCTACGCGAAGTTCCTGCTGGGCAACGAGCGGACCGGTATCGCCGGGGTGACCCGCACCAAGGTCCGTGTCGCCGAACTCAAGCAGCGCGCCGAGGCGTTGGGGGCGCTCGACGACCCGTTGTTCGCCGCCCGGGTCGCCGAACTCGAGAACGATCTGCTGGCGCTCGAGCTCACCCAGATGCGAGTGTCGAGCGACTCCGCCGACGGCAAGCCGAACCCGGCGTCATCGGTGCTCAAGCTGCGGGGCAGCCAGCTGCAGCAGGCCGCCACCGAGCTGTTCGTGGAGCTGGCCGGTCCCGATGTTCTGCCCTTCGAGGCAGGCGACGGCATTGCCACGCCCGCCTGGGCACAGGATGCGGCACCGACGTACCTGAACTACCGCAAGACCTCGATCTACGGCGGCAGCAACGAGGTACAGCGCACCATCATCGCGTCGACCATTCTCGGCCTTTAGGAGGTATGACAGCTATGGACTTCCAACTCAGCGACGAGCAGGTTCTGCTGCGCGACACCACCCGTTCGATGTTGTCGGGCTATGACACTGAGACCCGTAACAAGGTCATCGAGGCCGATCCCGGATTCAACCCGGAGGTGTGGAAGCAACTGGCGGACACCGGGATTCTCGGTCTGGGTTTCGACCCGCAGGAATCCGGCCCGCTGGAGATCATGGTGGTGCTCACCGAGATCGGCCGGCGGGTGGCGCCGGAGCCCGTCGTACACGGGGCACTCGGGCCGGGCGCGCTGATCGCCGAGCGCGGCACCGCCGAGCAGCGCGCGCTGCTCGACACCGTCGCCGAAGGCGAGCGGATTCTGGCGTTCGCCCACACCGAACCGGGTATGCGGGGAACCGCAGGCAAGGTGACCACCACAGCGGTGCCGCAAGGTGATTCGTGGCAGCTGAGCGGACGTAAGAACCCGGTGCTGACCGGGGATCGCGCCGACACATTCGTCGTCAGCGCTGCATTGCCCGATGGCGGGACCGGACTGTTCCTGGTCGAGGCAAGCGCCGACGGCGTGGCCCGTCAGCCCTACCGGACCTTCGACGGCCAGCGCGGCGCCCAGCTCGACTTCGCCGATGCCCCGGCCACTGCGCTGGGTGAGGCGACCGATGCCTCGGCCGCCATCGAGCGCGCCGTCATCCGCATCTCCTCGGCACTGTGCGCCGAGGCGGTCGGCGCGATGGAAGAGGCCTTGCGGCTGACCACCGACTACCTCAAGACACGCAAGCAGTTCGGGGTCACCCTCAACACCTTCCAGACGCTGACCCAGCGTGCCGCCGACATGTACGTGTCGCTGGAGTTGGCCCGCAGCATGAGCATGTACGCGGCGATGTCGCTCGCCGACGGCAACTACGACCCGGTGATCGCGGCGCGCGCCAAGCTGCAGGTCGGCCGGTCCGGGCGCCACATCGCTCAGGAGGCCATCCAGTTGCACGGCGGGATCGGGGTGACCTGGGAATACCCGGTCGGGCACTACGCGGCCCGGCTCACCGCGATCGACCACACCCTGGGTTCGTCGCAGGATCAGCTGCACGTGCTCATCGACAACCTGAGCAGCTACGACCTGGCGAAGCTGTAGCAGCCTAAAAGCCGAAACCGATTTGGGCGGCGACGTCGTGGGCGAACGCCGCATCCAGACGACGCACCAGGGCATCGTCGCGACACCGTAGCCTGCCGGCTCTGGCAAGCGACGATGCCCGGTGCGCGCCGAAATACAGGCTGCCCAGCACATCCAGGTCCAGCTCCACCTCGGCGTCCGCCTCGGTCGGGGCGCACTCGGCGACCCCCTCGCGTATCGTGAGCGCGAATCGCCCACCATCGCTGCGGAAACCGTCACGCACCGCCACCACGAAGGACAGCTCGGGCAGGTCCACGGTGTAGCGGCGGGCCATGAGCACAGCGGGGATGTCCATCATCCGCAGCCATAGACCGTCCGAACGCCCAGTGGTGGTGGCCAGCCGGGTATCGGTCAGCAGGTAAGGCATGGAGTCGTCGGGGTAGGTCTCGACGACGACCTTCCCCATCAGGTCCAACCCGAGCAGCGCCCGCCACAGTGCGGCGTGTGCCTCCGGGGTCACGGCCCGGAACTCCTCGACTCGCACCGTCTTTGGCTCACCGGCGTGCACGCGGTAGAGCACATAGCCGTCGGGATGCAGCATCGCGAGCCATTCGGTGCCGCCCTCGCGGGTGTTCTCCCGGTCGGCGAGCAGGTCATCCCAGAGCACCAGTGGGCGCGCCAAACCGCCCGGGACTCGCTGGCGCCAGCGCTGGTAGATCACCGCGAACTCGTCGCGGCTGTCGGCCGCTTTGACCAGCCGTACCCCGCCGGGGTCGGGCGCGTCGGGATGCAGCTGGGCGAAGCGCCGGTCGATGGTCAGCTCGTGGTCCACCGTCGCCGGACCGTAGCCGAACCGCCCGTAGATTCCGCCTTCGCTGGCCGTCAACGCCGCAATCGGATAACCCGAATCGGCTATGCGCCTGTGCAATTCGGTATACATCATTCGCAGCACGCCGCGGCGGCGGTGAGTCGGAGCCACCACGACGTAGCTGACCCCCGCCGCCGGCAGCACCGCCCCGCCGGGCACGGTCAGCTCCAGATCCAAATAGCCCGACATGCCGACCACCGCATCGCCGTCGCAAACTACCAGGGAACTGTCGGGCGAGGTCAGGGTCCGCCAGGCGGCCATCGACTCGGCGTCCCAGTCCTCACCGAAGCCGACAGCGCCCAGCACTGCCATCGCAGCCCAATCGTCATCGGTGGCGGTCCGCAGGGTCAATGGTGGCGATACCTTGCCGGTCACGTCGATCGAGGCTGCCACAAACGCTCGGGGACCGCACCCCAATAATGTGGGATACACCCGTCACCGAGGAGCATGATGCCCGCTGCCACCCGCCCGCTTCGCGTCATTCAATGGACCACCGGAAACATCGGGCAACGCTCGTTGCACGCCATCATCGGTAGGCCCGACATGGAGCTGGTCGGCGTCTACGCCCACGGCAAGGACAAGATCGGGGTGGATGCCGCCGAGCTGGCCGGCTGGCCGGAACCCACCGGCATCACCGCCACCAACGACATCGACGCCCTGATCGCACTGAAGCCCGATGCGTGCTGTTACAACCCGCTGTGGCCGAGCATCGACGAACTGGTCCGGCTGCTGGAAGCCGGGGTGAACGTGTGCTCGACGGCGGCCTGGATCACCGGGGGCAAACAGAGCGCGCAAGACCGCAGACGCATCGAGGACGCCTGCCGGGCCGGCAACTCGACGATGTTCGGCAGCGGCGCGCACCCGGGGCTGACCAACATGGTCGGAATGGTGCTGTCCGGGGCGTGCGAGCGGGTCGATGAAATCCGGATCACCGAATCGGTGGACTGCTCGACCTACGAGTCGGCGGCCACCATGGCGGCGATGGGCTTCGCGCAGGATCCCGCCACCCCCGGGTTGGCCGAAAGCGTCCGTCGCGAAAGCGAAGTTTTCGCCGAGTCGGCGGCGATGATGGCCCATGCGATCGGCGCGCGGTTGGACCGCATCACCTTCGATGTGCAGTTCACTGCCGCGACCGGCGACAGCGATCTGGGCTTTATGAAGATCCCGGCGGGCACCGTCGGCAGCGTGTTCGGTTATCACCGCGGCTGGGTCGGCGATCACAACGTGGTCAGCGTCGGCTTCAACTGGATCATGGGCGACCAGGTCATCCCGCCCAAGCCGGTGGCGCACGGCCACGTCATCCAGGTGTTTGGGCTGCCCAATATGCGCACCGTCATCAACTGCCTGCCGCCGAAGGAGTGGAACGAGCCGAATTTCAACGGTTTGGGCTCGATCTACACGGCGATGCCGGTGACCAACGCGGTGCCGGCGGTGGTCGCGGCGGAACCGGGCATCGTCACGCTGGCCGATCTGCCCCCGATCACGGGCCGCGCCGGCGTGCTCTAAGCGGCCGGAGCGCCGAATCTACACCTGCCGGTTGGCGGTGACCGCCCCCGTCGCTGCGTCGACGTTGACGTCTCGTTCGGCCAGGTTGTCGTCCCACACGTCGGCTTCCCAGATGACCGTGCCGTTCATGTCGAGCAGGCTCAGCTCGGTGATCGAACTGTTGGGCACTGCCCGCAGTACGCGCTCCACGGCGCTGCGGTAGTCCAGATGGGTGCCGGCCACATTGGCGCGCCGCTTGGCCTTGTCGGCGTTGCTGTCGTCAGTCGCGTCGGGGCCGACCAGCACGGACACCCCATCAGAGTCGACCTTGACCTGGTGTTCGGTGCCGTCTGGAGTGACCACCCCGGCCTTCCAGGTACCGGCGTCGCTGGTCTGACTCTCGATGAAGATCAACACGCTGTTGGGTACTTGCGCGATCGCGAGGTCACCGGCGCGAAGCAGGGTCTGCGGATCGGGCGGCGCGTCGGGGCGAGTCCACGACGCCTCAGGGGCCGATGCCTCCTGCGAGGACGCGCCGGACGCGCCCCTGCCGCTGCACCCGGACAGCATCAGCACTGCCACGATGACCACGGCACCGAATCGGACGACTTTCCCCAGAGCGTGCATCAGCGGCCATGCTACTGAAGTCTGAGCGTTGGCGCTGAACTCGAGGCGGACGTCGGTGCCCGCGCGCCAGCCCGGGCCGAGTCAGCGGATCTTGCGTTCCTTAGCCAAGCGAAGGTTATGCTGCCGAAGGGCACGATTCGCGGAACCATCGATGCTTCCGCCGAAGCCGGGGGGAACAGACCGTCCAGCGCCGACGTTCAACCGCATTATCGACAGGCGGAAGGCGGTGAGATGGCGAAAATCTCGGCCGCCGGCATGCTTAAACGGTATTGGATTCCACTGGTCTTCATCGTGGTCATCGCGATCTCGAGTGTGATCGTCAGCCGACTGCACAAGGTGTTCGCCTCAGAAGACCTCAATCCCCACGCCGGTGCCGGCATCGAAATCGTCCAGTTCAACCCGAAATACGTGGCCTACGAGGCCTTCGGGCCGCCGGGTACCACCGCCGACATCAACTACTGGGACGCCGAGGCCAACGTCCATCAACTCACCGGCGTGCCCCTGCCGTGGACCTACACGGTGGTCACCGTACTGCCCGCCGTGATGGCCAACATGATCGTGCAGGGCAACACCGGTGAGATCGGCTGCCGTATCAAGATCGACGAACGGCTGCTTGACGAACGTCGTGCCACCGGCCTCAATGCCCAGACCTTCTGCCTGGTGAAGTCCGGATGATCAAAAAGATCAAAGATCAGCTGGACAGCCGGCAGGATCCGCACGTCAAGCGGCCGTTCTTCGCGCACATGCTGCGAATATTCGCGGTGCCGATCATCATCATCTGGATCGTCCTCACGGTGCTGGTGAATGTCCTTGTGCCCCAGCTGGAAGTCATCTCCGAGGAACACTCCGCGCCGCTCGCGCCCGTCGATGCGCCGTCGATGATCGCCAGCAAGCTGGTCGGTGAGAACTTTCAGGAATACAAATCCAACAGCACCGTGATGATGGTGGTGGTGGGCGAGGAAGAACTCGGCGATGCCGCTCACCATTACTACGACGAGATCGTCGCGAAGCTGGTTGCCGACACAGCCCATGTCGAACACGCCCAGGACTTCTGGCGGGACCGACTGACCGCGGCAGGCGTGCAGAGCTCCGACGCCAAGGCCGCCTACATCATGCTCAACCTGGTCGGCAACCAGGGCATGACCGAGGCCAATGATTCGGTCGTCGCGGTCCGGCAGGCCATCGACGACACCCCAGCTCCGCCCGGGGTTCAGGCCTACGTCGCCGGGCCGGCCGCGCTGACTGCTGATCTGCGGCAGATCGGCGACTCCAGTCTGGTCAAGATCACCCTGTTCACCATCGGCGCGATCGCGATCATGCTGCTGATCGTCTTCCGATCGGTGTCGGCGATGCTGACCCAGCTGTTTCTGACCCTGCTCGAGCTGATCTGTGCTCGCGGCGTCGTCGCGGTCCTCGGCTACAACGACGTCATGGGCCTGACCACGTTCGCGGTCAACATCATGGTGATGCTCGCGATCGCCGCAGGCACGGACTACGGCATCTTTCTCATCGGCCGGTACCGGGAAGCCCGGCTGGCCGGCGAGGACCGGATCGATGCGTACTACACCACCGTGCGCAGTGTCACGCCGGTGGTGTTGGGTTCGGGTCTGACCATCGCCGGGGCGTCGGCGATGCTGTATTTCACCCGGCTGCCCTACTTCCACACCATGGGCATTCCGGTCTCGGTAGGCATGCTCGTGGTGGTCGCGGCCGCCCTCACCCTGGGGCCGGCCATGCTGGTGGTGGTCACCAGCTTTGGCCTGCTTGACCCCAAAAGAGCCAGGCCGGGCGGGTTCTGGCGCCGGGCCGGCGTGTCGGTGGTGCGCTGGCCGGGGCCGATCGCGGTGGCCAGCCTGGCCATCATCCTGATCGGTCTGGTCGCCCTGCCGGGGTTCAAACCCGGTTACGACGACCGCAAGTATCTGCCCCAGGGCACCCCGGTAAACGTGGCCTATGCCGCTGCGGAGAAACACTTCTCGGCGGCCCGGATGGCGCCGGACATCACCATGGTCGAATCCGACCACGACATGCGCAATCCGGCCGACATGCTGGTGCTGGACCGGGTCGCCAAGAACATCATGCGGGTGGTCGGGATCGGGATGATCCAGGACATCACCCGACCGCTGGGGATTCCGCTGCAGCACAGCTCGATACCGTTCCAACTCAGCGTCTCCAACCAGCTGATGATCCAGAACATGAAGACGCTCAAGGACCGGATCAAGGACATCGACACCATCTCCCAGCAACTCGACAAGGACATCGAGTTGCTGATCCAGATGTACGGGTACCTCCAGGAGGTCGACCGCACGTTCGACGACACGGCCGAGGTCACCCGAAACACGGTGGACGTCTCCGACCGGATCCGCGACCACATCGCGGAGTTCGACGATCAGTTTCGCCCGCTGCGCTCCTACTTCTACTGGGAGCCGCACTGTTTCGACATCCCGATGTGCAACGCGCTGCGCAACACCTTCGACGCCACCGACGGCATCGACCAACTCGCCGAGCAGTTGCACTACCTGTCCGACGACATCACCAAGACGGCACGCCTGCTGCCGCAGGCGGTCGAACTGCTGCCGGCCGTGGTCGACACCATGCGGATCATGCGCGGACTGGTGCTGACGGTGCACTCGACGTTCTCGGCGTTCATCGATCAGATGGAGGACCTGAGCAACACCCAGATCATGATGGGTCAGAGCTTCGACGACTCCAAGAACGACGACTTCTTCTACCTGCCCGCAGAGGCGTTCGACAACAAGGACTTCCAGACCGGTCTCCGGCTGTTCATGTCACCGGACGGCAAGTCGGCACGGTTTTTCGTCACGCACCAGACCTATCCGGCGACCGCGGAGGGCATCAAACGGGTCGAGCCGGAGCGGATCGCTGCCCAAGAAGCCCTGAAGCAGTCGTCGTTGGCGGACGCCAAGGTCTACATCGGCGGGATGGCCGCTCTCTATGAAGACATGCAGAACGGCGCCAAGTACGACCTGATGATCGCGGTCGTGGCGTCGCTCACGCTGATCTTCTTGATCATGATGATGATCACCCGAAGCCTGGTGGCCGCAGCGGTCATTCTCGGCACCGCATCCAGTTCTATCGCCGCGTCCTTCGGCATCTCGGTGTTGATCTGGCAGCACATTTTCGGCCAGCACATCTATTGGGTGACACTGGTGCTGGCGGTGATCGTGTTGCTGGCCGTCGGCTCGGATTACAACCTGCTGCTGGTCTCCCGCTTCGAGGAGGAGATACACGCGGGGCTCAAGACCGGCTACATACGGGCGATGGCGGGCAGCGGCGGCGTGGTGACCTCGGCGGGCATGGTGTTCGCCGCCACCATGGGCATCATGTTTTTCAGTGATCTCAAGGCCATCGGCATGTATGGCACCACCGTGGCAATCGGTTTGCTGCTGGATACCTTCGTGGTCCGGGCGTTCTTCATGCCGTCGATCGCCACGTTGTTGGGCAAGTGGTTCTGGTGGCCGCAGGTGGTCCGGCCGTGGGGGCCCAACCAGAACGTTCGCGGGATCGCGGCACACACCCCGCGTGAAGAGTCCACCGACACAGACAGACTCGCGGCGCCCGCGCAGTAGGCAGGCCGGGGTCGACGCGCTCAGGCCCCGCCCGGATCGACATCGACACACACCGCGACGGCACCGGCGCCCACGTGCAGGGCCAACGTCGGGCACAGGCTGGTGATCACCGCGGGCGCACAGACCGGCAACCGCTCCGCCAGCGCACCGGCGACCTCCTGGGCCCCCTGCGGATTGGCGACGTGATGCACCGCCAGTGCCGCTGAGCGATCCCCGACCACATCACAGACCCGGTCGATCATCGACGCGACGGCCTTGCTGACGGTGCGGATGCGTTGCGCCAGAACGAGCTTGCCATCCTCGACCGCCAGCAGCGGTTTGAGCGACAGGGCGGTTCCCAGCCACGCCGCCGCGCTGCCGATCCGGCCGCTGCGCCGCAGGTTGTCCAGCCGCTGCACCACCATGTAGGCGTGAGCACGCTGCACGGCGGCGTCCGCCGCTTCCGCGACGCCTTGCAGGTCGGCGCCGCCGGCGGCCGCTCGAGCCGCGGCCAACACCGCGAATCCGGTGCCCATCGCGGCCGATTTCGAGTCGATCACCCGCACGGCGGGACCGATCTGGCCGGCTACCTGCTCGGCGGTGCCGAACGTCCCGGACAGCGCCGAGGAAATGTGCACCGCCACCACCCCGGAGCCCGCGCTGTAGTCCAGCGCAGTGCGGTAGACCTCCGCCAGCTCCTGCGGGCCCGCCCCGGATGTGGTGACGCGCTCGCGCGCATAGATGTCCGCGGGCACGTCGTCGACGCCGTCGCGCAGATCGGCTCCGTCGAGCAGGATGTGCAGCGGTACCGTGCGAATCCCCCAGCGGTCACGCACCTCGAGAGGCAGGCAGGCCGACGAGTCGGTGATGACGACGACGCTCATCGGGGGTCACCCCAACGGGCCGGGCACGCCGGCCTCACCCAGGGCCTTGAGCATCAGGTCCGCGACAGCCCGGTGCGCCTCGAAATTCCAATGGATGCCGTCCGGATTGGCGCGGCCGCTCATGACCTCGTCGCCCACCGCGGCCTTCAGGTCCACCAGGGGTACATCATGTTCCCGCGACCAGGCCGTGATTGCCCGCACCGTGGGTTCCCGTCCCTGGTGGGCGCGGCCGTAGGTGTCCGCGATGTGCACCGACGGCAGCGAAGCCACAATGGGAATGCCTGGCCTGTTGAAATCTATTGCACCCCTGGTCATCTCGAGATATTCCACGGTGAGATGCGGCGGTAGGGCCGCCCGCGCCACCGGCGAAAACCGGGGCTGCAGCCAGCCGTAGCCGTCGCGGACCCAACGCCGCAGCCAGGCCGGCCGCACATAGCGGATCAATTCACGCATAGCCGTCGGCCACACCGAGGGCAGTGAGTCCATCCCGCTGGTGGCGAAGATGACCGCCCCGGCCCGCGGCAGTGCCGCCCACGCCCGCGGGTCCTGGGTGGACGCCCACCAGACGTCTCGGCTGGTCCAGCCGATCCGACCGATCAGTTCGACATCCCAGTCCAGCTGGCTGGCAACGATATTCGGCCAGATCCGCGGATCATCGGCGGGCAGCCCGCCGGTGGGCCCGTAATAGGACAGCGAGTCGGCGAAGACCAGCAGGGTGGGACGGGCTTGCGCGGGCTTCCGCGGTTCAGAGGACATCGCTGGCCACCTGTGCTGAGGCGTTCCAGACGTCGAGACGCCATCGCACATCGGCGAAGTCGTCCTGGTCTGAATCGGTTCCCTCGGAGTATCCGCTGAGCTGGGTCCAGCTGGCGTTGGCCATCCCGCCCAGTGCCGGCCAGTTCTCCACCGGCAGCCGCAGCAACGCCGCTGTCAGAGCGGCGATCAGCCCGCCGTGGGCGACCAGCACCACCGGCTGATCGGCGTGCTCTGCTCTGCCCCAGTCCGGCTCCCCTGACACCAACTCGCGCACCAACGGAACGCTGCGCTCGGCCACATCGATGCGGCTCTCCCCGCCGTGGGGTGCCCATCGGGCGTCGTCACGCCAAGCCAGCCGGGCGCCCGGTGCGGCGGCGTCGACCTCTTCATGGGTCAGCCCCTGCCAGTCACCCAGATGCGTTTCCCGCAACCTGGTGTCCACTCGGACCTGCAGCCCGTTGTGCTCGGCCAGCACGGTGGCGGTGTCGTAGGCCCGCCACAGATCCGAGGACACGATCAGCAGCGGGTGTCGTTTGCGCAGCACCTCTGCCGCCGCCTCCGCCTGCGCCCGACCTAGGTCGCTGAGAACGGTGTCCAGCTGACCCTGCATCCGGCTGCCGGCGTTGAACTCGGTCTGGCCGTGCCGCAGCAGGATCAGCCTGCGGACCCTCACGACGCGTCCTCGGGGGTCGGCTCAGCGGCCGAGTCCGCTAAGTCCACCGGCACCAGCGGGCAGTCCTTCCACAGCCGGTCCAGCGCGTAGAAGTCCCGCTCGTCCTGGTGCTGGATGTGCACCACGATGTCGACGTAGTCCAGCAGAGTCCAGCGCCCCTCCCGAGTGCCCTCGCGGCGCGCCGGCTTATAGCCGGCCAGGCGCATCTTGTCCTCGACCTCGTCGACGATCGCGTTGACCTGGCGCTCGTTGGAGGCCGAGGCGATGACGAAGCAGTCGGTGATGACCAGTTGCGCTGAGACATCGATCACGACGACGTCATCGGCCAGCTTGTTGGAGGCGGCGCCGGCCGCCACGGTGGCCATCCGCACGGCCTCGGGTGTCGCGGTCATTGTTGGTCTCCGGGGGTCGGTTGGTAGAGGCGGCGCTTGGACACGTACTGGACCACCCCGTCTGGTACCAGGTACCAGATCGGGCGGGATTCTGCCGCGCGCCGGCGGCAATCGGTAGACGAGATCGCCAGCGCCGGCACCTCGACCAGCGTCAAAGCGTGCGGCGGCAGGGAGCCGAGCGCATCAGCGAGATGATCGCCGTTGAGCTCGTAACCGGGCCGGCTCACCCCCACAAACCGCGCCATCTCGAACATCTCCGGCCAATCCTGCCAGGACAGAATGGTGGCCAGCGCGTCCGCACCGGTGATGAAATAGAGCTCGGCGTCCGGGTTCTGTTCCTGCAGGTCACGCAAGGTGTCTTTGGTGTAGGTCGGACCGCCGCGATCGATGTCGGCGCGGCTCACCGAGAACCGCGGGTTGGACGCGGTGGCGATCACCGTCATCAGGTAACGGTCCTCCGCGGCGGTGACCCGACGGTCCTTGAGCCACGGCTGGCCCGTCGGCACGAAGACCACCTCGTCGAGCTCGAACAGGTCGGCGACCTCACTGGCGGCGACCAGGTGGCCATGATGGATGGGATCGAACGTCCCACCCATGACTCCCAGCCGCCGTTTTCGCACGATAGGCCAGCTTACTTGGGGTCCTCGTCGACCTGAGCGCACTGGTCGCACCGCTCGGCCCCGGCCCAGGCGGCCGATGCGCCAAACGGCTTTCCGCTTCGGCGTACGCTCACCGAAGGACGCAACCCCCCGTTGCTACCCCGAAGCCAATGCCAATCGTGTAGAAGATGTCTGTGGAAGATTTTCCGGTGAGCTCAATAGATCGCGCCCAGGCGGCCAAGAACGCCATGGTCAGGCGTTTTTACACGCGTGCCCAGACCAGCGGCGAAATCCGGCTGCCGGCGGTGCCGAGCATGCTCGAGGAATACGTCACGATGTGCTCTGCCGTGTTCGCCGGCCTGGGCAAACCCTTCAGCGACGACGAACTCGCCCGCCTCCGAGAAGTCCTGGCGGGCCAACTGGCTGAGGCCTACTCGCACTCACTGCGCTCGCACATCGTCATCTCCTACAACGCCCCGATCGGCCCCACTCTGGACTACACGGTCCGTGCCCAGTGGAACAGCGTCGCGGACGCGTACGCCGCCTGGCTGGACACGCGGAAGCCACCGCTGTTCGGCACCGAACCCGACGCACGGGTCTGGCACCTCGCCTGCGAGGCCGACGATCCGGCCTCCCATCGGGTGCTCGAGATCGGCGGGGGCACCGGGCGTAACGCCCTGGCGCTGGCGCGTCGCGGTCATCCGGTCGACGTCGTCGAAATGACCCCGAAGTTCGCCGAGATGCTCACGACCGACGCGGCGGCGGAATCCTTGGACGTGCGCGTCATCGTGCGCGACGTCTTCGAAGACGCCGATGACCTGCGCGACGACTACCAGATGATGGTGCTTTCTGAGGTGTTGACCGATTTCCGGTCCACCGCGGAGCTACGCAGCCTGTTCGAGCTCGCCGCCCGATGCCTGGCTCCCGGCGGGCGCCTGGTGTTCAACAGCTTCCTGGCGCACGACGGCTACGAACCCGACAGTGCCGCCCGGGAATTCTGCCAGCAGGTGTACTCGGGTCTGTACACCCGCGCCGAGATGTCGGCCGCGTCGGCCGGCCTACCCCTGCAGCTGCTCTCCGACGAGTCCGTGCATGACTACGAGAAAACGCACCTGCCCGAGGGCGGCTGGCCACCCACCAGCTGGTACATCGAATGGATCAGCGGGCAGGACGCGTTCCGCACCACGCGGGAGGAAAGCCCGATGGAGTTGCGCTGGCTGATCTACCAGCGGACGCACTGAGCGACCGGGCTGGCCCCTGGACCTGGGCCAGCTCCCGGGTCCAGAAGGTCCCCCGGGCGCCCAAGTGCCGCCGCAAGCGCGACGCGGGCTAGACCGGCAGCAGGGCGTCGATGACTCCGGCCAGTTGCTTGGCCGAGCGGCATTCGTGCATCGCGATCACGTCGCTGTACCGCGGCACCGCGGAATCGCCACTGCCCCACAGATGCGCCGGCTCGGGGTTGAGCCAGTGCGCATGGCGGCTGGCGGTCACCAGGTGCGACAGCACCTCCACACCTGGGTTTCGGTAATTTGTGCGACCGTCACCAAGGACCAGCAGCGCGCTGCGCGGCGACACCACGTTCGGATAGTTCTCGGCGAACGAGACGAACGCATTGCCGTAGTCGGAATGGCCGTCGCGGGTGTAGACCCCGGACTCCCGGGTAATCCGCTGGATCGCCACGGCCAGGTCGGCCTCCGGCCCGAACAGGTGCGTCACTTCGTCGGTCGTGTCGATGAACGCAAACACGCGAACTCTCGAAAACTGTTGCCGCAGCGCATGAACCAATAGCAAGGTGAAATGGCTGAAGCCGGCGACCGAGCCGGAGACATCGCACAGCACCACCAGCTCGGGTCGCGCGGGACGCGGCTTGCGCAGGACTACGTCGATCGGCACCCCGCCGGTGGACATCGACTTGCGCAGCGTCTTGCGCAGGTCGATGGTGCCGGCCCGGGAGCGTCGCCGGCGCGCGGCCAGCCGGGTCGCCAGGGTGCGGGCCAGCGGCGCCACCACCCGGCGCATCTGGCGCAACTGTTCGCCGGAGGCACGCAGGAACTCGACGTTCTCGCTCAGCTGCGGGATGCCGTACATCTGGACGTGTTCGCGCCCCAACTGCTCGGCGGTGCGCCGCTTCGTCTCGGCGTCAACGAGCTTGCGCAGTGCCGCGATCCGCTGCGCCGCCATCGCCTTGGCGATCTGCTCCTGAGTGGGACTGGGCTCGTCGCCGTAGGGCGCGAGCAGTCCGGCCAGCAGTTTGCCCTCCAACTCGTCGAGCGCCAGTGCTTTGAGCGCCTGGTAGGCGGAGTAGGACGGGCCCCGGCTGGAGCGGTATTGCCCGTAGGCGCCGACGATCGCGGCGATCATCGCCGACAACCGGGGATCGGTGTCGGCGAGATCGGGATTCGCGGTCAGCAGGTCGAGCAGCATGGCCCGCATGTCCTCGGCGTCCTCCGGCAGCGGCGCGGAATCCGACGGATCAGCCTCGTCCCCGTCGACCACCACCGCGCGTCCGCCCAGCGCGGCGGGGAACCACAGATCGAACATGGCGTCGTAGGTGTCGCGGTGATCGGGCCGGCGCAGCACCGCGCAGGCCAGCCCTTCTCGCAGCACTTCCCGGTCATCGAGCCCGATCGCGGTCAACACCCGCCCGGCGTCAACGGTCTCGGAGGGGCCCACCGAAATCCCTTGCCCGCGCAGCGCTTCCACGAACCCCACCAGATGCCCCGGAATTCCATGCGGGGCAAGAGGTTGCGACGGGCGGGTGCGGCGGACCATCAGTTCAGTCGCAGCTCTCCGGATGCCCGCACCTGATCGGACTGGTGCTTGAGCACCACTCCCAGGGTGGCAGCGACGGTGGCGTCGTCGATGGTGTCCATGCCCAGGGCCAAGATGGTGCGGCCCCAGTCGATGGTCTCGGCCACCGACGGCAGCTTCTTGAGCTGCATGCCGCGCAGCACCGCGATGATGCGCACCAGCTCGGCGGCCAGATGCTCGGGCAGTTCAGGCACCCGCGACAGCAGAATCCGGCGTTCCAGGTCCGGATCGGGGAAGTCGATGTGCAAGAACAGGCAGCGGCGCTTGAGCGCTTCGGACAGTTCCCGGGTGGCGTTGGAGGTCAACACCGTGAACGGGGTGCGCGCCGCGGTGATCGTGCCCAGTTCCGGAACGGTGACCGCGAAGTCGGACAGCACCTCCAGCAGCAGACCCTCGATCTCGATGTCGGCCTTGTCGGTCTCGTCGATCAGCAGCACGGTCGGATCGGTGCGCCGGATCGCGGTCAGCAGCGGCCGCGACAGCAGGAACTCCTCGGAGAACACATCCATCTTGGTGGCGTCCCAGTCACCGCCGTTGGATCCCGACTGGATGCGCAGAATCTGCTTGGCGTGATTCCACTCATAGAGCGCCCGGGCCTCGTCGACGCCCTCGTAACACTGCAACCGCACCAGCCCTGACCCGGTGGCCGCGGCCACCGCGCGGGCCAGCTCGGTCTTGCCGACCCCGGCCGGACCCTCCACCAGCAGGGGTTTGCCCAGCCGGTCGGCCAGGAACACCGCGGTGGTGGTGGCGGTGTCGGCCAGATACCCGGTTTCGGCCAGCCGGCGGGCCACGTCGTCGATGTCGGCGAACAGCGGCGCCTGGCGGGCCGGGGTGGCGGGGATGGCGGGTTTGTCCATGTGGATGTAGCTCCTTCGAGGCGCCTTAGACGGGACGGGTGTGGCCGTCACCCCACACGATCCATTTGGTCGACGTCAGCTCCGGTAGACCCATGGGGCCCCGGGCATGCAGCTTCTGGGTGGAGATGCCGATCTCGGCGCCGAACCCGAACTGCTCGCCGTCGGTGAAGGCCGTGGAGGCGTTGACCATGACCGCGGCCGCGTCGACCTGCTCGCTGAACCGCTGGGCGGCCGCCATGTTGGTGGTGACGATGGCCTCGGTGTGGCCGGTGCCGTACTCGTTGATGTGGTCGATGGCGTCCTCGAGCCCGTCGACCACCGAAAGGGCGATGTCCATCGCCAGGTATTCACGACGCAGATGATCCTCGGCGGCGGCATCCTCGGCATCACCGTGCACCGCGACTCCGGCGGCGGTCAACGCGTCCACCAGCCGCGGCAATGCGGATGCGGCGATCGCCCTGTCGATCAGCAGCGTCTCGGCGGCATTGCAGACACTGGGCCGACGGGTCTTGGAGTTCAACAGCACCTGTTCGGCGATGTCGAGATCGGCGGCCTCATGGATGTAGACGTGGCAGTTGCCGACACCGGTCTCGATGGTGGGCACCAACGCGTCACGCACCACGGCTTCGATCAATCCGGCTCCGCCGCGCGGGATCACCACGTCGACCAGTCCGCGCGCCTGGATCAGATGAGTGACCGTGGCGCGATCCACCGACGAGAGCAACTGCACCGCGTCGGCGGGCAGGTCCTCGGCCTCCAGAGCGCCACGCAGCACGTCCACCAAAGCCTGGTTGGAGTGGGCCGCCGACGAACTGCCGCGCAGCAGTGCGGCGTTGCCGGACTTCAGGGTCAGCCCGAATGCGTCGACGGTCACGTTGGGCCGGCCCTCATAGACCATGCCCACCACGCCCAGCGGGACGCGCTGCTGACGCAGCAGTAGTCCGTTGGGCAGGGTGTAGCCGCGCAGCACCTCGCCGACCGGGTCGGGCAGGCCGGCGACCTGACGCAGTCCCGCGGCGATCCCGTCGACCCGAGACTTGGTCAGCGCCAGCCGGTCCAGGATGGCCTCGGGAGTGCCGGCGTCACGGGCGGCGGCGACGTCGCGGTCATTGGCGGCCAGGATGTCGTCGGCGTGGGCCAGCAGCGCGTCGGCGGCGGCGTTCAGCGCACTGTTCTTGGCCGCCGTGGACAACGCCGTCAGGGAACGCGAGGCGACCCTGGCGCGGCGGGCGGCGTCATGGACCTCTTGGCGCAGGTCGGGAAGCACGGGGACGCTCATCGTGCCAGCGTATCGGCGAACGCCCGATCAGGTAAAACGGCCCCGCTGTGTTGACGTGCGGCGACCCGCTTCGACCGGCTCCGCCGCCCTCACGATCGCCGCTGTGTTGACTTACGGCGACCCGCTTCGACCGGCTCCGCCGCCCTCACGATCGCCGCTGCGCAACAGCCGTGCGAGGCCGCTGATCGATGATCCGGCCCAGTTCCTGCAGCAACAGCGGCTTGGCCATCACCAGCTCCTCGATGTGTTCGCGATCGATGACCACCGCGGTCACCTCCTCCAATGCCTGAGCGTCGAACGGGCTGGCTTGGCGGGTCAGTGTGGTGATCCCGAGAAACGCCCCATGGCGCAACGTGGCACCCGGCTGGTCCGGATCCTCGCTGCTGATCCGGACACTGCCGTCGGTCAGAAATGTCATGGCCGTCGGTACCTGACCGGCTTGCTGCAGTGGTTCGTCGGCGCCATACCGGACGACCCTGGCGTAGGGCACCAGGGCCTGCTGGTCTGCCTCGGTCAGTCGCAGGGCGGGCGCCACCACGGTCCGCAGCGCCTCGGCCACCCGTTCCGGCGTGCAGAAATCGTCGGTGGCGCCGTCAAGGTGCAGTCCCTCCCGCCGCGAGGCGTACCAGAGCCACCGCTGGAAGGTTGCCTGCGCAGCGCCGTCGTCGCTGGGTGTGTCGACCGCGATGGCGGTGCGGTACTGGCCGCCACCCAGCGCCGCCGATTCCGGTGCCGCGCCGGTGGTCCGCATCGGCAGAGCGGTGGCAACGCGCGACAACAACGCGCACACCCGGTCCGGCGGATCGCCGACGGCGAACGAGGTGGTGATCGACACCCGGTGCGCACCGCTGGATCGGCTGATGTTGGTGAACGAGGTGCCGGCCAGCACCGAGTTGGGCGTGACCTGCAGCCCGTCGGCGGTGCTGATGTGTACCGCGCGCCAGTTCACTTCCACGACCCGGCCGTGGGCGGTCGGGGTGGACAGCCAGTCGCCAATCCGGAACGGCTGCTCGAAGAGCATGAACAGACCCGAAACGATCTGACCGACCGAGTTCTGCAGCATCAGGCCGATAACCACCGACGTCACACCCAGCGCGGTGAACAGGCCGCCGATCTTGGCGTCCCACACGAGGGACAGCGTCAGGGCCAGGCCCACACCGATCAGCAGGAACCGGGCGACATCGATGAAGATGGTCGGAATGCGGCCCCGCCAGGACCCTTGGGGGGCGCTCTGGAAGAAGGTGACGTCGAGCACCGCCAGCAACAACACCAGCAACACGAAGCCGAACGCGGTGTAAATGACGCGCAGAGTCGGATCCTCGCCGGGCACGCCGGCCACCTTTGCCAGCAGCACCAGCAAGGCGCCCAGCGGCAATAGGTAATTACGAGCCAATGCCACCGGCCGGGCCAGGTAGCTGCCTCGGCGCGCCAGCACCCCATGCCCTTCGGTCAGCGCGACCAGGCCCGCGGGGAATCCGATGGCGACCCCGATCGCCCAGTAGAGCCACGACCCGAAGACGTTCACGGCGCCTCGGACAGTCTCGGGGCCAATTTCCAGGTCTGTTCCTGGGCGTCACCGACGGTCATGGTGCCGGCCGGAGCGAACTCCGCCGCGTCGTCGAGCATGTCGCGCACCGCCGCGGTGACGTAGATGCCAGATTCCGGTGTGTGCCTGCGCAACTGGTAGGCGAGGTTGACCGCCGAGCCCCAGAGGTCGTAGGTGACACCGGATCGGCCCACCAGACCGCTGATGACTTCGCCGGTGTTGACTCCGGCCCACAGGCTCAGCCGGTACCCGGATTTGATGGCGAACCGCTCGACGATCCGTTGCAACTCGGAGGCGAATTCGACGATTCGGTGCACTCCGTCCAGGCGTGGTGTGGTCAAGCCGCAGCCGGCCAGATAGCCGTTGTACATCGTCCGGATTCGTTCCACGCCAACGGCTTCGGCTGCCGCGTCGAACTGCCTGACCAAGTCGTCGACGATTGTCACCAATTCGCTCGCGGAGATTTCGGAGGACAATTGATCGATGCCCTGCAGCTCTGCGTAGATGACAGTGACGTTGTGGTGCACGTCTGAGATAGCCTGCTCGCCCCCGCGATAGCGCCGCACCAGCGATTCCGGCATCAGCGACAACATCAGCTCGTCGTTCTGCTTGCGCTGCTGGCTGAGCAACTCCTCCTTGGTGCGAAGGCTGTAGCTCATGTCGTTGAACGCCTTGGTCAGATCGCCGATCTCGTCAGCCGTTCGAGCCGGTACCACGGCGCTGTAGTCGCCGGCACTGATCCGTTGGGCGGCGGCCTGCAGCCGCCGGATCGGTTGCAGGAACAGCCGGGCAAGCAACATCGCCAGCACACAGATCGCGAAGATCACCCCGGTGGTGGCCAGCACCACTCTCCTACTGAAGGAGGTGACGCCGGAAAAGGCGTCGGAGTACTCCCTGGTCGCCAGGATCGACCACTGCAGGTCCGAGTTGGGCACGGTCAACGGCGCGTACGCCGTCAGTTCGCGTTTGCCCAGATAGTCGTACCCGGTGGTGAGCGTTCCGGACTGGCCGCGCTGCGCGGCCTGCAGGCCCGGTCCGCCGACCGGCTGCACCAAGGTGGTGGTCCCCAACCGCACCGCGCGGTCCACCGTCGCCTCAGAGGTTCCCGCCTCCACCGCTTCGCGGCGATAGCGCTCGGGATCCTCCAGGAACAGCCGCGAATCGGAACGCATCAGGTCGTCCGGACCGGCCAGGTAGGTCTCGGCGGTGTGGCCCAGCCCGGCCGCATCCCAGTCGCGGTCGACGGTCATGATCCGGGTGATCTTGGCACTGGGCAGCGCCAAGGCCAACACACCCTCGACCTCGCCCTTGGTGCCCACCGGTGAGACCAGCCAGGCGGTCGGCGCGTCCAGTTGGGGCTGGTAGGGCTGGAAATCGGTGATCCAGACGAAGTTGACCGCGTTGGCCGCCAGTGCTTTGCGGTAGGCGTCCCGCAGGCCGGATTCGCGGTAGGGGCCGGTGAGCAGGTTGGTGCCCAGGTCCACACCCTTGTTGACCGAATAGACCACGTTGCCTTGGGTGTCCAGCAGCAACGCATCCCGGTACTCGTTGAGCTGAACAACCTCGGTGAAGACATCGTTGAACTGGGCATTTGCCGCTGACCAAGCACTGCCGTCACCCGCGTCGTCGAGTTTCTTGGAGTCTCCGGCGAAGCCTGCGGTGTAGTGCGCCTGCAGGTAGCGCTGGGCGTTCGAAGTGGGCAGGAACGCGGCGACGTCCGCCTTCTCGCCGGTGCGTTCGGTCAGCGCCGTGGTGAAGTGGTCGCGGTAGTAGCCCACGATCGTCCGCTGCTGCTCGGGCGTGACCGGAGCATTCGCGAGTTGGTCGAATCCGGCGCTGAACGCCTTGACTGCGGAAGCCGCGGTCACTCCCCCGCTGACGATCACCAGGGCGTTGGACATATCGGCGAACAAGCCGGCGACTGCGCGACGCTGCAACTCGCGAGCCTGCACCAGTTTGTTGGTCGCCGCGTGCTGCAATTCCTCTGCGCCATACTGGAACTCGACAAACCCGACCACTGCGACCGAGGCGACGCTGGTCAGCAGCAGGATGATCATCAGCTTGGTCTTGATACTGAGCCGGGCCGCCAGCCGCCGGTACAGGCGTTCATCGCTCGCCTTGGTCACTGTCGACGGTGCCGAGTCCACTCGGCGGCTCCCTTCTCCGGTTGTCGGTGGATTTTCACAGTAGGGGATGCACCACATTCCACGGTTGCAAATGCGAAGCTGAAACCCATGGCGACGCGGGTGTGCGTAGTGGGCAGCGTGAACGCCGACACCGTCTTCGCCGTCGCCGCGCTTCCGGCCGCAGGCGAGACGGTGCTGGCCACGGCGCGCAGCACCCACCCCGGCGGGAAGGGCGCCAACCAGGCGGTGGCCGCGGCACGCGCGGGAGCCCGCGTGCAGTTCGTGGGCGCGGTCGGCGACGATGACGCCGGGCTACTGCTGCGCCGGCACCTGCAGAGCAACGGCGTCGGAACCGCCGGCCTCATGACGGCGCCCGGGCCCAGTGGCTCGGCGGTCATCATGGTGGACCCGTCCGGGGAGAACACCATCGTGGTGGACCCGGGCGCCAACGGTGCGTGGGCGCTGACTTCCAGCCAGCGCGACCTGATCGCCGACTGCGACGTGCTGCTGATGCAGTTGGAGATCCCGATCCCGGTGGCCGCCGCGGCCGCCGGGCTCGCCCACGCGCACGGGGCGACGGTGATCCTCAACGTGTCCCCACCCGCGGCGGACGTGGCGGGGCTCATCGACCAGATTGACGTGGCCGTGGTGAACGAATCAGAATCCGCGCGATTCCGCCACGAGGTTCCGCACCTGGTCGTCACGCTGGGGTCGCGCGGCGCGCGCTACCGCGGGCCCGGCGGCATCCTTACCGTTCCGGCTCCGGCGGTACAAGCCCTGGACAGCGCGGGCGCGGGCGATGTCTTTGCCGGCGTGTTGGCGACCGAATGGGCTGGCGGCGTCGAAGGCGCACTGCAATACGCCTGTGCGGCAGGGGCTTTGGCGACACTGGTGGTCGGTGCCGGGGACTGCGCCCCGAGCGCTGAGTCGATCAGCCAGGCGATGAAGCAACTGAGCACCTGACAACCATCAAAACGTTGCGACGTTCGTCCACCTTCCTAGATAATGATCCAGTTTTGTTGATATTCGACTGCTCCGGACCCGGGTGGACCGGAACGAAGTGAGGATGCATGAACAGTCAGAACAATGGGTTCCAGCTATTGGTCCTCGCCGCTTCGGCAGCCATGGTCATCACAGCGTCGGCATGCTCGTCCCCGCGTACGCCGACTGTCGCGGAGTCCGAGATCGCGTCGAATGCGACTGCCGCGGTCGCCAGCCCCTCCAACACGCCAGCGCCTCAGGCACTCCCGACGACAGGACTTCTCATTATTAGAAGTGACAATGCTGGGTGGACTGTCGGCCTAATCGATCCAGACTCAGGGAGTTACACAAAAGTGTCGACGTTTCCAGAGAAACTCCCAAGCATTATGGGCGCGCCGGTTCCGCCCATCAATCGTTCGGCCTTCTCGCCAGATCTCACGAAGTTGACATTCATGATGATCGACGGGCCGACTAGTACGCGAGCCGGATGGATTAACAATAATGGCCATTTTACCGCCGCCAGTCCCAGCGTGGAGTTGGGTCCATTCGGTGGGACCGCTCCATCGTTCGAATCCGTTGGTTTCGACGGCGCCGGAAACTTCTACTTCCGTTCGACGCCAACTCCGCAGGGTTCTAGTGAACTGTATAGATTGCCTGCCGGCTCGACAACGGACGCACAGAAGATCGACGCACCGACGGGCACTATTACGCCGCCTCTGAACTATGATGGAACAATGCTGTTCGGGTGCTCGGGACAGCCTCAGTGGCTGGGTCAGAATGCCGTCGCGGTAAAGATGAGCCTAGTTCAAATCGGCAAATCTGCTGTAACCGGAGCCGACGACCACGGGTGCCCTACGTTCGGACCGCCAATTGGCCTATTACCGGACACGAATACCTCGCCCGTACACGAACCGGTAGCAGCTCCGGATGGATCTCGGGTTGCGTTCAAGTACCAAGATACGGAGTCCTTTGAGCTCTATATCGTCGCAGCGGACGGAGCGAGTCAACCAACAAAGGTGCAGCTATCCGATATCGCTGCGGACCAATTCAGCCGCAGCATCATGATGGGATGGCTGTGACCAGGCGATTCGCCCTGTTCACACCCGAACGTTGAAACCCAGGTCGACGTCGGATGCGGCCTTCCCGCCCCGGATCCCCCAGTTGTCCCGATCCACCTCGTGCAGGGTGATCATCACGTGGTCGCAGGGAATGCCCAGCGCGGCAAGGCGTTCGACGATCTCGGCGTAAAGCAGCCGCTTGGCCTCAAGCGACCGGCCGGAGAAGCAGTCGATGGATACCAGGGTGCGGTACTCGGGGTTGGTGAGCTGCGCCGGAACGGCAAACCGGTGCGGCTCGTGCACGATCAGCCGCACGTTCTTGTCTTTGGCCGGGATCTGGAACGCGGTCACCAGCGCGCCATGGACGGCATCGATGATCGCGACTTCCTCGGCCGGCTCGTAGTGGCGGCGGACCTCGATCAGGACGGTGGGCATGATTCACACCCTGCCAGACGATCAGTCCCGTTTGGCCCGCACCCACTGGATGGTGCCGAAGTTCTTGACCCGAACACTGGTCAGGCCGTGGTGTTCCAGGGTATCGGCGATCTCGTCGTCGTCGAACACCCGCGCACCGGCCTTGGGCAGCACCTGCCACAGTCGCGAGGCCGATCCCGCGGTGGGCACCATCAGTGCGAGGCGCCCACCGGGCTTGAGCACCCTCGCCATCTCACCCAGCGCCGCCACCGGATCGGGGATCAGTTGCAGGACAGCGATCGACACGACCGCATCGACGGTCTGGTCGCGCAGCGGCAGGTGCTGTGCATCGGCACGCAGGAAGCCGGTCTGGGAGCCGGCCTGCACCCGTACCGCCCGGGCCAGCATCGGTGCTGAGACGTCGACGCCCAGGGCCAGACCGTCGGGGCCGACTGCCCGGGCCAGCGAGGTGGTGATGCTTCCCGGCCCGCAGCCGACATCCAGCGCCACCCCGCCGGCGGGGATCGCCAGCCAGTCGATCGGGTGCTGCCAAGCCTCGAGCAGCCGGCGGGCCACCGCTTGGGCATTGTCGTAGAACATCGACCCGAACGACGAGGCCCACAGCCGCTGGATGGCGCCGGTGTTCTGCTGCGCACCCGCCTCCCCTGCCTCGTCGAGCAGGTCGAGATAGCCGCGGCTCACCTGCGGGTCCGACGGTGGATCGCTGAGCAGGGTCAGGGCCCGCTGCAACGCCGGTGACAACGGAAACCTTCGAATGTCGGCCATCCTCGCTGCTCCTTCTTACGCCTGCGGAATCTCCCGTTCGATCTCGTCGAGCCAGATCCGCGCCGACATGTCCGAGGGTGCCCGCCATTCTCCGCGCGGCGACAGCGAACCGCCGTGGGACACCTTGGGCCCGTTCGGCAGCGCCGAGCGCTTGAATTGGCTGAACGAATAGAACCGCTGCACAAACACTTTGAGCCAGTGTCGAATATCCGCCAAGGAATAGGCCTGCCGCTTGTCCGCCGGATATCCGGGCGGCCAGGAACCCGACTCCACGTCATGCCAGGCATGCCAGGCCAAGAACGCGGTCTTGGCCGGGGTGAATCCGTACCGCAGCGCCTGAAACAGCGCGAAGTCCTGCAGCGAGTACGGGCCCACCTTGTCCTCGCTGCGCTGAATCTCTTCGCCGTCGGTCGCCGGCACCAGTTCGGGGCTGATCTCGGTATTGAGCACCGAGGCCAGTACCGCGCACACATCGGAGTCGAACTCCCCGGAGTTGATCACCCACCGGATCAGGTGCTGGATCAGGGTTTTGGGCACGCCGCCGTTGACGTTGTAGTGCGACATCTGATCGCCTACCCCGTAGGTGGACCAGCCCAGCGCCAGCTCGGACAGGTCGCCGGTGCCCAGCACAATGCCGCCGTGCTGGTTGGCGATTCGGAACAGGTAGTCGGTGCGCAGGCCCGCCTGCACGTTCTCGAACGTGACGTCGTAGACGGCTTCGCCGCGCGCGAACGGGTGCCCGAGCTCGGACAGCATCAACTTCGCGGTTTCGCGGATGTCGATCTCCGCGAACGTCACCCCCAGCGCCTTGCTCAGCGCGGCGGCGTTGGCCTTGGTGCGCTCACCGGTGGCAAAGCCGGGCATGGTGAACGCGAGAATGTCGCTGCGCGGCCGGTTTTCCCGGTCCATCGCCCGGGCGGCGACAATCAGGGCGTGGGTCGAATCCAGTCCGCCGGAGACCCCGATGACCACCTTGGGACAGTTCAGCGCGCGCAGCCGCTGCTCCAGACCGGAAACCTGGATGTTGTAGGCCTCGTAGCAGTCCTGTTGCAGTCGCTGCGGATTCGACGGCACGAACGGGAATCGTTCGACCACCCGCCGCAGCCCGATGTCCCCGGCCGGCGGATCCAGCATGAACTCCACCCGCCGGAACGCCTGCACCGCATCCCGGTGGTGGCGGCGGTTGTCGTCAAAGGTGCCCATCCGCAGCCGCTCCGAGCGCAGCAGCCCGAGGTCGACGTCGGCGACCGATCGGCGGGGACCGTTGGGGAACCGTTCGCTTTCGCCGAGCAGCGTGCCGTTCTCCCAGATCATGGTCTGGCCGTCCCAGGCGAGATCGGTGGTCGACTCGCCTTCTCCCGCGGCGGCATAGACATAGGCGGCCAGGCAGCGCGCCGAGGCCGACCGGGCCAACAGGCAGCGGTCGTCGGCACGCCCGACGGTGATCGGGCTGCCGGACAGGTTGGCCAGCACCGTCGCGCCGGCCAGGGCAGCCTGGGCGCTGGGCGGCACCGGCACGAACATGTCCTCGCACACCTCGGCGTGCAGCACGAACCCGGGCAGGTCGGTCGCGGCGAACAGCAGGTCCGGCCCGAACGGGATCTCTGCGTCGCCCAGCCGGATGAGTCCGCGTTCGTCGGCGCCGGCCGCCAGTTGGCGGCCTTCGTAGAACTCCCGATAGGTGGGCAGGTAGGACTTCGGCGCGACCCCGAGGATGCGCCCGCGGTGAATGACGACCGCGGTGTTGTACACGCGATGCGCGTAGCGCAGTGGCGCTCCCACCACCAGGACCGGCAGTAGCTCCGCCGAGGCCGCGACCACGTCGAGCAGTGCCGCCTCGACGGCGCTGAGCAGGCTGTCCTGCTGCACGATGTCGTCGATGGAGTATCCCGACAGGGTGAGTTCGGGAAACACAGCCAGCGCGACGCCGTCGTCGTGGCAGTCGCGCGCCAGCTGTAGCACCGACTCGGCGTTGGCGGCCGGGTCGGCGAGCGTGGTGCGGTGCGTGCAGGCGGCAACCCGCGCGAACCCGTGCCGGTAGGCGTTGTAGAAGTCCCCAGAATGCTCCATTGCCCCCATTGTCGCCCGGACTGTGTCAACGTGCAGCTTTCGGGTATCACCAGGGGCATGACCGATACCGCGGTAATCGTCGTCGACATGCTCAACTCCTACCGCCATGCCGACGCCGAACAACTGGCCGACAACGTCGCACAGATCGTCGAACCGCTGGCCGACCTGGTGGAACGCAGCCGGGCCGCCGATGATGTCGACCTGATCTACGTCAACGACAACTACGGCGACTTCACCGCTGGATTCGCCCAGATCGCCGCGTCGGCGCTGGATGGCTCCAGACCCGAACTGGTGCGGCCCATCGCCCCGGTAGCCGGCGACCGGTTGATGACCAAGGTGCGACACAGCGCCTTCTACTCCACTCCGCTGGAGTATCTGCTGGGCCGGCTCGGCACCCAGCGGTTGATCCTGACCGGGCAGGTCACCGAGCAATGCATCCTCTACACCGCTCTGGACGCCTATGTCCGGCACCTTCCGGTGGTGATACCGGTCGACGCGGTCGCCCACATCGACGCCGCACTGGGTGCCGCCGCACTGGAGATGATGTGCCGCAACATGGCTGCCGAGCAGTCGACCGCCGCGAAGTGCCTACGCTAGCCGGATGGGCGGAACCGAGCCGACGGTCTGCGACCTGCTGACGCTGCTTGCGGGCCGGCGGGTCGCGGTGCTCACCGGCGCCGGCATCTCCACCGATTCGGGCATTCCGGACTATCGCGGCCCGGACTCCCCGCCGAGCAACCCGATGACCATCGCCCAGTTCACCGGCGACCAGGTGTTTCGTCAGCGGTACTGGGCTCGCAACCACATCGGCTGGCGCCACATGGCCGACACCGCACCCAACATCGGGCACTTGGCAGTGGCCGCGCTGGAAGAGGCCGGCGTGGTGAGCGGGGTGATCACCCAGAACGTCGATCTGCTGCACACCAAAGCCGGGAGCCGGCGCGTGGTGGATCTGCACGGCAGCTACGCCACGGTGATCTGCTTGACCTGCGGGCAATCCTTGAGCCGAGGCGCGTTGCACGAGCAGCTCGAGCAGCTCAACCCCGGGTTCATCGACCGGGCGGGAAAGCTCGGCGGTATCGCCGTGGCGCCCGACGCGGACGCCGTCGTCACCGATACCGCGTCATTCCGTTTCGTCGACTGCCGGCACTGCGGCGGGATACTCAAGCCCGACATCGTCTACTTCGGCGAAAGCGTCCCCAAAGAGCGCGTCGCCCAATCTTATTCGATGGTCGAGGACGCCGAGGCATTGCTGGTGGCGGGTTCGTCGCTGACGGTGTTCTCCGGCTACCGGTTTGTTCGCCATGCCGCCGCGCGCGGTGTCCCGGTCGCGATCATCAACCGCGGCCCCACCCGCGGCGATGACTTGGCCGACGTCAAGATCGACGGCGGTTGTTCACCGGCACTGGCGCTGCTGGCCGCAGAGCTGCCCTGCGAAATTTCGTCGCGGTAATCCTCGGTAGCGACACACAATCGCGGCAAAATCCGGCAGGATGCTCGGGTGACGAAGCAGCGGCTCACGGCCGACCAGCGCAACTCGTTCCTCGCTGCCGTATTGGGCTGGTCGATGGATGCCTTCGACTAGTTTTAGCGTCGTTAATAGGCGTTTAGAACGTCAGGGCAGGTCAGCGTGGTTTTCGCGGGGGTCAGCGCGCCGCCGTCTGGTGAAACGCGGGCACCCATCCACCGCAGCTCTCGCAGCCGTACTGGCTGACCAGCGATAGCTCGCCCCGCGCGTAGGCGACAGCGTCCTGGTTCGACACATGGCGCAGGGCAGCCTGGGCCTCGATGTCGGTCAGTGGCGGTGGGCAGCAGCGGGCGCAATCGCAGCCGACCGGCTCGGCGGGCGTGGTGAGGTCCGCGCGCAGCTTGGCCCGGCCCGCCCTGGCCAGCCCACCGCCTGGCCTGCTGGGGCGGTGGCACGTAGCGGCGGCGGTCATCGGCCACCACCGCGCAGGGGGTGGCAGCAGCCATCGCAGCCGTGAATCCCGATGCCGTCGTACGGGTTCTGCGGCGGGTACGGGCCGTCAATGACATCAGCGCTCAGGGCCGGACGCCACCGCTTGCGCGCCTGCGCCCAGAACTCGAATTGATCGGGGTCGGGGTGCCCGATGCCGTGCGGGCACCGGCGCTCGAAGATGCCTCGGTCATTGCGCCACACCAGCGGCCAATCCCGCATGTGGTGGTCGCTGGGGTTGTGCACCACGCACCGACGACCGGCGCAGTTGTCCATCGGGTGCACGTTCTCCAACAGCACGCCGCCAACGTCGGTGATGAATGGCTCCACGGTCACCGCCCGCCGATCCGGCGCGTCATCCAGCTCGGCGGCGGTGGCATCTTGCCCTCGCGGGCGCGGCGCATGGCGTCGATGGGAGTCACGAATCCGCACTGCTGCCCGGCGGAGCGGGCAAGGACATCGAAGGCCACCACCGCCGCGGCCACCCTGTCGGGCTGGTGCTTGCCTGCCTCCCACGTCACGGCCTGGTCCTCCAGCGTGGGCAAGAAGCCAGCGACCCGGCACCGGCCGGTCTCCAGCGCGGCCAGCAGCTCCGCCGAGCGGGCCACCGCATCGCCTTTGCCACGGCCAGAGCCCTTCGGAGGCCAGCCGGTGACGCGGACGGGCCGGTCCAGCTTGGAACGCCGCAGTGCCTCGGTGACAAGCCGGACGTAGGTGGTCCCGGCGGCGAACGCCTCGACCGCGATCTCGCTGGCTCCGGTGTCCATGGCCAGGTCCACGGCGCGGCGCGCCCACTGGTCGCTGGTGAAGTGCCCCGACGTGTCGGCGATCAGTGCAATGGAGCCATCGGCGCTGAGGCTGGCGGCGATGATGCCGGTCTCGTCGCCCTCGCCGGAGTCCGCCGGGTCGACGCCTATGACCACCTTGACGGGTCCACGCGGTGCAGCCGGTAGCCGCCAGTCGTCAAGCCATTGCCGCCTGATCAGCCCGCCTTCCGGCTCCGAGGGCACGCCGAGATACAGCGCGGCCCAGGCCCGGCCGCCGACGGCGCGCTTGATCTCGGCGAACTGCTCGGCGGTGCGCCCGATGGCCGAGGTCATCGCCACGCCCGGCGGGCGGCCCAGGGCATCGGGCACGCCCGCTGCGCTGATGGCAGGGACGTTGACGTGCTGCCAGCGGCTACCCGGTTCGGCCAGCAGTTCACCGGCCAGGTCGAACTCGCTCCACCTGGTCATCACGATCACCGCCGACCCGCCGGGCATTAACCGGGTCATCAGGCTGGAGCGGAACTCGGCCAGCAGCCGCCGCCGGTAGGCGGGCGAGTCGGCGTCAGCCGTGCCCTTGACGGGATCGTCCACGCACAGCACACCGGCCCCGAAACCGGTTGTTGCGCTCAGGATTCCGCCTGCCAACATGCCACCACGGTGACCGGCCACCCGCCAGCGGCCCACCGCCTGCTTGTCCTCGGCCAGCTCGATGCCCAGCTGGTCGCGGTGCTCGGCGATCAGCCGCCGCGCCTCCCGTGAATGCTCCTCGGCCAGGGCGTCGGCGTAGCTCTTGACGATGATCTCGGTGTCGGGGTTGCGCGCCAGCAGCCAGACCGGGAACACCTGGCTGACCAGCACGCTCTTGCCGGTACGCGGTGGACAGCACAGGATGAGCCGCGAGTCCGGCGTCTGTACGGCGCGCACCAGCTCGTCGCTGATCAGCCGGATGGTCGGGGTCACGTGATAGCCGGGGATCAACCGGCGGGCCAGCTCGGCCGGTGAATCGGGGCGCTGTCGCCCCCGTGCGGCCTGGAGGGCGCGGACGGCGGCCAACGCGGCTACCGGGTTGGCAGCGGTGGTCACGCGACGCTTCGCCGTGCGCTGGAGTCGAAACCGGCGCTCGCGGCGTCCCAGAGGTCCGACCGCCGCCACTGATGGCCGCATCGGGCACAGCAGTATTCGCAGATCAGCCGCTTACCGCCGTTCCAAATCACGGCGTCCGGCTCGGCCATTGCGGCCAGGCGGGTGCAACGGTCGGCCTGGTCTCCTGGCGGGCAGCACGCCGGGCAGTAGTCGCCCATCCAGGTGTCGTAGAACGGATCGACGTTCGGTGTGGTGCTGGTGGTGCCGGGCATGGTGTTCTCCCTCGGTGTTTTCGTTGGGCCGGTGTCGTTGGCCGGTACACCGCGCCCCCGAGGCCAAGGGGCGCAGTGAAACCGGCTGTATCAGGCGGGCGCGGCGTGCTTGGCGGTGTCGTGGGCCAGCGGTGGCACCGAGCGCAGACCGGCGCGCAGGTTGGCCAGCTGTGTGCTGGTGCGCCCACCGCCGTCATCGACCCCCAGCGCCGCCAGAACGTCGGCCTCGAACACCTCGCCGTCCCGGTGGAGTTGCTGGGCGGTGCGGATGACTGCGGGCCAGCACCGCTCTAGCAAGGGCGTAATCCCGGTGCCCAGATGCGTTCCACCGGAGGCGATCAGCACCCGGGCGTCCTTGTAGCCGCCACGCGACAGGACGGCATACGTCTCGGCCTGCGTCGGGCGGCGACCGGCACGCCAACGGGCCACTGCCCACGGCCCGGCGTACGCGATCTCGGGGTCGCGTCCGTGGGGGCGGTCAGCGAACGTGGTCGCCCCTTCCCGGCCCCACACACGGCTGTCTGAGGCCACCGCGCTGCGGAGTTGCGCGCCGAGCACTACTCCGGCGACGGCATGGGCAGACTCGTGAACACACAGCTCCAAGTGCCCACGCTCGCGGGCGGTCAGGTCGGCCAGGGTGAGCCGCCGCCGAGGTTGTCTGGTTCCGGTCATCGGGTGTTCCTCTCGGGGGTTAGTTGGTCGATGGGCTGCCCTGTTGGGTCAGCGCCGGGAGGGCGGCGGCACATAGCTACGGACCCGTCCTCCCGGCGTCGACCTTCGCAGTGACAGGAGATTGAATATCGTTGCCGGACAATAGATTTCGGTTGACACGTTCCCTGGTCCTGTCCGCTCTGGCCTCCCAGCGCGCCTGGCCGGCATCGACGTAGCGGGCAAGGCAGCCGCGGCACCGCCACCCATGGACGCTGCCCGCGTACTGGAGCACCGGCCCACCGCACTCCCAGCAGGTCGGACCTCCGTAGGTGGCCTCGCAACCGGTCTCGGTCATCATCGTCATCACGGTTGCGGCTCCGGCGCGGTGATCTCCACCGCCGCCACCAGGGCCTCGTAGCCGATGACGACGGTGCGCTCGGCAATGGCGACGAACAGGTTGCCGCCGGTGTCCATCGTCGTTCTGATCTGCGGTTCATCGCGCCAGCCGTAGGGCTGGCTGGTGGCGATGATCGTGTTCTCCAGGCCCTCGACGTAACCGCCGCCGAAAATCCAGACGTGGCCCAGCGGTGATACCCAGCGGGTGCCGGACTTGAGCACGAGGCCGAACTCCTGGCTGGCCCACTGCGCCCCGGCGTGGAAGAACGTCAGCGTGTTGGTCAGCGCCGCCGCGGCCTCCAGATACCCCACCGCCTGCTTGAAGCTCGCCGCGGTCTGGGGTGTACCCAGGTCGGCGGCATCGAGCTTCAGGCGTTCGGCGAACTCCCGCTCGGCCATGACCTGTTCCTCCAGGCGGAGGATCTGGGCCGCGTTGGCGGTGACCTCGGCCCGCGACGGTGCGGTCAGATCACACTCGTCGGCGGCCCACAACACCATCGGCTCAAATGCGTCCAGGATGTCGGGCCGGTGGCCTTCCTTGAGCTGGCCGGGTACGGGGTCACCGCACCACGGCGCATTCCAGACACCGGCGCTCTGGCCGTTGGGGTAGCTGTTGCCGCGGACCTCCACACCGTGCAAGTGCCGCGACGGTTGGTCCGCGCCGATCCCGGTCCAGGCCGTGGAGGAGTACAGCCCGAATGCGGTGGGATTGACCGGCGGTGCCACGAAGTCCAGCGGCAACGGGTGGTCGTAGGTCTGGACAGGGAAGTCAGGCAGGCCGGTGGTCACGGGGTTACTCCCATCTGCGCAAGCACTGCTCGCGGGTCGGTCGGGGTGCTGGCGGTGGGCTCGGGGTGGTCCTGGGCGCTGTCCAGGCGGCGCTCCAGCTCCAGCGCGGCGCGGTCGAGCGTCTGGCGCAGCAGTCGTGCCAGCCGTTCTGATCGGCTGGTCTGGCCGCGCAGTTCGTTGGCGTTGGGCGGGTACGCCCGGCCCAGCAACGCCGACAGCGGCCCATCGATGTCGTCGGCCATCGCCGTCAGCACCGCCGCGCAGCTACCCGTGTCCAGGGCCTCGCGGCTGATCTCGGGCAGAGCCGGTCGCGGCGCGAGGTCGATCAGCGTTGTCATCGCGTACTTGCGCTTGCCGGGCTCACCCTTGAGGTGTTCGGTCTTGGCGTGGGCGTCAGCCTCAGCGATCCACCCGACGATGACGCTGACCAGCTCGTGGGTCGCTTCAGCCAGCCAAGCCACCGGCAACCGGAACCGGGCTGGCCTCGGCGCGGCGGCAATCCGTTCGGCCAGTGGCCGAACCACGTCGGCGATCTCGCGGGCAAGGCTCCAGTCCCCGGCGTAGTGGCCGACGGTCAGTCCGGTGCGCCGCCGCTGCCGCAGCTCGGTCTGGGAGTACCGCCGCGGTGGACGCATGGGCGCACCGGGCAGGCTGGCCAGGTGGGCGGGCGTCCCGAACCGGCGCACGGCACGCTGCGCGATCATCGGGCCACCGCCTGGTCGTCGGTGGCGGCGTCGGCGGCGTACCGGTCGATGAGGTCGAGCAGTTCGTCGGCCTGCTCGGGGGTGCTGCCCTCGCGGATCAGAAA
>NZ_UWOA01000093.1:0-5189 GCF_900604305.1 Mycobacterium sp. P7213 | reverse complement strand
GTTCGGCGGTGTCCTACTTTTCCACCCGTGTGGGCAGTATCATCGGCGCTGACAGGCTTAGCTTCCGGGTTCGGGATGGGACCGGGCGTTTCCCTGTCGCTATTTCCGCCGTAACTCTATTTTTTTGTGTGGGTGCGGCTGGTTGGCCGGCACCGGTGTCACCACGTGTGTGTTTGGTGGTGGGGTGTGGGTTTGAGTGTTTGTGGTGTGGTTGCGGGCAACACGTGAATTGTTTCTTTGTGTTGTAAGTTTTCGGCCGGTTAGTGCCAGTTCCCTAACACACCTTGCGGTGCTTCCAGGTCTGGTCTATCGATCCCGTAGTCTGCGGGGGGCCTTATCCCTCTAAAAGGGTGAGAATCCTGGTCTTGGAGTGGGTTTCCCGCTTAGATGCTTTCAGCGGTTATCCTGTCCGAACGTAGCCATCCAGCCGTGCTCCTGGTGGAACAACTGGTATACCAGAGGTTCGTCCGTCCCGGTCCTCTCGTACTAGGGACAGGTTTCCTCAAGATTCTGACGCGCGCGGCGGATAGAGACCGAACTGTCTCACGACGTTCTAAACCCAGCTCGCGTGCCGCTTTAATGGGCGAACAGCCCAACCCTTGGGACCTGCTCCAGCCCCAGGATGCGACGAGCCGACATCGAGGTGCCAAACCATCCCGTCGATATGGACTCTTGGGGAAGATCAGCCTGTTATCCCCGGGGTACCTTTTATCCGTTGAGCGACACCCCTTCCACTCGGGGGTGCCGGATCACTAGTCCCGACTTTCGTCCCTGTTTGACGTGTCAGTCTTACAGTCAAGCTCCCTTGTGCACTTACACTCAACACCTGATTGCCGTCCAGGTTGAGGGAACCTTTGGGCGCCTCCGTTACATTTTAGGAGGCAACCGCCCCAGTTAAACTACCCACCAGGCACTGTCCCTGAACCAGCTTCATGGTTCGAAGTTAGAGGTCCAATACGATCAGAGTGGTATTTCAACAACGACTCCACCCACACTGGCGTGCGGGTTTCACAGTCTCCCACCTATCCTACACAAACCGCATCGAACATCAATACCAAGCTATAGTGAAGGTCCCGGGGTCTTTTCGTCCTGCCGCGCGTAACGAGCATCTTTACTCGTAATGCAATTTCGCCGAGTCTATGGTTGAGACAGTTGAGAAGTCGTTACGCCATTCGTGCAGGTCGGAACTTACCCGACAAGGAATTTCGCTACCTTAGGATGGTTATAGTTACCACCGCCGTTTACTGGGGCTTAAATTCTCAGCTTCACCCCGAAGGGTTAACCGGTCCTCTTAACCTTCCAGCACCGGGCAGGCGTCAGTCCGTATACATCGTCTTGCGACTTCGCACGGACCTGTGTTTTTAGTAAACAGTCGCTTCTCACTGGTTTCTGCGACCCCCTCCCGCTGCCGGCCGCGAAGGCCATGACGGTATGAGGGTCCCCCTTCTCCCGAAGTTACGGGGGTATTTTGCCGAGTTCCTTAACCATAGTTCACTCGTACGCCTTGGTATTCTCTACCTGACCACCTGTGTTGGTTTGGGGTACGGGCCGTGTGTGAGCTCGCTAGAGGCTTTTCTCGGCAGCATAGGATCACCGAATTCGCCGCAATCGGCTATGCATCACCTCTCGGACTATGTGTCAGACGGATTTGCCTATCTGACGTCCTACGGGCTTGCCCCAGTATTACCACTGACTGGTACGGCTACCTTCCTGCGTCACCCCATCGCTTGACTACTACCAGCGAAGGTCCCACGCAGCCAGCGATCGTCACCTCCCGAAGGACATGATCGACCACCTTTTGGGTGGTTAGTACCACTGATTCATCATGGGCGCGCACACACGGGTACGGGAATATCAACCCGTTGTCCATCGACTACGCCTGTCGGCCTCGCCTTAGGTCCCGACTCACCCTGGGAGGACTGGCCTGGCCCAGGAACCCTTGGTCTTTCGGCGGGCAAGGTTCTCACTTGCCTCATCGCTACTCATGCCTGCATTCTCACTCCCACACCCTCCACCACTAGATCACTCTGTGGCTTCACCGGATGCAGGACGCTCCCCTACCCAATACTTACGTATTGCCGCGGCTTCGGCGGTGTGCTTGAGCCCCGCTACATTATCGGCGCACAATCACTTGACCAGTGAGCTATTACGCACTCTTTCAAGGGTGGCTGCTTCTAAGCCAACCTCCTGGTTGTCTAAGCGACTGCACATCCTTTTCCACTTAGCACACGCTTTGGGGCCTTAGCCGGCGATCTGGGCTGTTTCCCTCTCGACGCACGGAGCTTATCCCCCGCCGTCTCACTGCCACGCTTACACTCACCGGCATTCGGAGTTTGGCTGACGTCAGTAACCTAGTAGGGCCCATCGGCCATCCAGTAGCTCTACCTCCAGTGAGAAACACGCAACGCTGCACCTAAATGCATTTCGGGGAGAACCAGCTATCACGGAGTTTGATTGGCCTTTCACCCCTACCCACAACTCATCCCCTCAGTCTTCAACCTAAGTGGGTTCGGGCCTCCACGCGGTCTTACCCGCGCTTCACCCTGGCCATGGGTAGATCACTCCGCTTCGGGTCCACAACACGCCACTACACACACCCCAACGGATGCGATACGCCCTATTCAGACTCGCTTTCGCTGCGGCTACCCCACACGGGTTAACCTCGCGACGTGCCGGTGACTCGCAGGCTCATTCTTCAAAAGGCACGCCATCACCCCACCACAAGGGAGGGCTCTGACGGATTGTAGGCACATGGTTTCAGGTACTATTTCACTCCCCTCCCGGGGTACTTTTCACCATTCCCTCACGGTACTAATCCGCTATCGGTCATCGAGTAGTATTCAGGCTTACCGGGTGGTCCCGGCAGATTCACAGCAGATTCCACGGGCCCGCTGCTACTCGGGAAATATCACAAGACAGGTGTCGGGTTTTCACGTACCGGGCTCTCACCGTCTACGGCAGGCCATCCCAAGCCACTTCCGCTAACCACAACACTTTCTCACTGCCCTCCAGTCGAGTAGAACCGGACATGACACTCCCACAACCCCGCACACACAACCCCTACCCGGTATCACATGCATACGGTTTAGCCATCCTCCGCTTTCGCTCGCCACTACTCACGGAATCACATTTTGTTTTCTCTTCCTACGGGTACTGAGATGTTTCACTTCCCCGCGTTACCTCCCCACTGGCTATACATTCACCAGCCGGTGACACGACATCACTCGTGCCGGGTTTCCCCATTCGGACATCCTCGGATCCACGCTCGGTTGGCAGCTCCCCGAGGCATATCGCAGCCTCCTACGTCCTTCATCGGCTCTCGATGCCAAGGCATCCACCATGCGCCCTTAAACACTTACAAATCACAAAAACCAAGAAACAAAAATTGCAAAAACAAACAACACTCCAACAGGAGCCTTGCTTGCTAGATGCTCGCAACCACTATCCACAAAACAAACACCACACCCCACCACCAAGATGGAGCGACAACACACCCACCCCCACAMAGGGAGCGAAAACAGGCCTGTTGCCTCAGGACCCAACAGTGTGCCCAACCCCGAAAGGCCGGCCACCAGAAACCCAAGGCTCCCAGCGGTTGGTGATCAACGAAGTTGCTGTTCGTGAAACTATCTGCACCACCGGACAACCCACTACAGGCGCCGGCAMACTATCCCAACCATCGGATCCCGCACTGATTGCGGGGACRGGGGAAAAAAGGTGCTCCTTAGAAAGGAGGTGATCCAGCCGCACCTTCCGGTACGGCTACCTTGTTACGACTTCGTCCCAATCGCCGATCCCACCTTCGACGGCTCCCTCCACAAGGGTTAGGCCACCGGCTTCGGGTGTTACCGACTTTCATGACGTGACGGGCGGTGTGTACAAGGCCCGGGAACGTATTCACCGCAGCGTTGCTGATCTGCGATTACTAGCGACTCCGACTTCATGGGGTCGAGTTGCAGACCCCAATCCGAACTGAGACCGGCTTTAAAGGATTCGCTAACCCTCACGGGATCGCAGCCCTTTGTACCGGCCATTGTAGCATGTGTGAAGCCCTGGACATAAGGGGCATGATGACTTGACGTCATCCCCACCTTCCTCCGAGTTGACCCCGGCAGTCTCTCACGAGTCCCCACCATAACGTGCTGGCAACATGAGACAAGGGTTGCGCTCGTTGCGGGACTTAACCCAACATCTCACGACACGAGCTGACGACAGCCATGCACCACCTGCACACAGGCCACAAGGGAACCGATATCTCTACCGGCGTCCTGTGCATGTCAAACCCAGGTAAGGTTCTTCGCGTTGCATCGAATTAATCCACATGCTCCGCCGCTTGTGCGGGCCCCCGTCAATTCCTTTGAGTTTTAGCCTTGCGGCCGTACTCCCCAGGCGGGGTACTTAATGCGTTAGCTACGGCACGGATCCCTAAAGGAAGGAAACCCACACCTAGTACCCACCGTTTACGGCGTGGACTACCAGGGTATCTAATCCTGTTCGCTCCCCACGCTTTCGCTCCTCAGCGTCAGTTACTGCCCAGAGACCCGCCTTCGCCACCGGTGTTCCTCCTGATATCTGCGCATTCCACCGCTACACCAGGAATTCCAGTCTCCCCTACAGTACTCCAGTCTGCCCGTATCGCCCGCACGCCCACAGTTAAGCTGTGAGTTTTCACGGACAACGTGACAAACCACCTACGAGCTCTTTACGCCCAGTAATTCCGGACAACGCTCGCACCCTACGTATTACCGCGGCTGCTGGCACGTAGTTGGCCGGTGCTTCTTCTGTACCTACCGTCACCCCAAGAAGAATCCTGGAGCTTCGCCGATACTGAAAGAGGTTTACAACCCGAAGGCCGTCATCCCCCACGCGGCGTCGCTGCATCAGGCTTGCGCCCATTGTGCAATATTCCCCACTGCTGCCTCCCGTAGGAGTCTGGGCCGTATCTCAGTCCCAGTGTGGCCGGACACCCTCTCAGGCCGGCTACCCGTCGTCGCCTTGGTAGGCCATTACCCCACCAACAAGCTGATAGGCCGCGGGCCCATCCCACACCGCAAAAGCTTTCCACCACACACCATGAAGCGCGTGGTCCTATTCGGTATTAGACCCAGTTTCCCAGGCTTATCCCAAAGTGCAGGGCAGATCACCCACGTGTTACTCACCCGTTCGCCACTCGAGTACCCCCGAACGAA